>PXTV01000112.1 GCA_003022985.1 Bacteroidetes bacterium SW_11_45_7
GGCAATTTCGGGCAAGGGGTCACCTAAAAACTGTTGATGATCGTAACCAATATTGGTGATAACCGATAGGAGAGGATGGAGGATGTTGGTTGAGTCAAAACGGCCGCCCAGGCCAACTTCCACTATGGCAATATCCACCTCTTGCTGGGCAAAATATTGAAATGCCATAGCTGTGGTAATCTCAAAGAACGAGGGGTGGACCCGATCGATCAGCAAGTGGTGGTTCACCAGAAAATCAACAACCCATTCTTTGGGGATAAGCTCACCATCGATTTTGATGCGTTCCCGGAAATCGAGGTAATGGGGGGATGTGTGCAAGCCGGTTCGATAACCGGCAGATTGTAGTATGGAAGCAAGCATGTGGGAGACAGACCCCTTACCGTTTGTCCCCGCAATATGGATGGAAGGAAAGCTTGTCTCCGGATGATCAAGCGCATCACAAAGCTCGCGGATATTGGTGAGGTCCTTTTTATAGGCAGCGGGCCCTTGGCGCTGGTACATGGGTAACTTCTCAAATAGGTATGTGAGGGCTTCTTGATACGTCACAGGTTGGTGGGTTTCAGTTGCGAAGGTACAAAATGAAGGCAGGCTGATGTGATTGCGTTGTAGTAATGAGGCCGAATATGTAGTGGTAAGAAAACCTATTGCAACAACATGGTAGAGCAAGCATTTTAGGTTCCTTTTACCCAAGCGAGCTAAGGAATTTTTAGATGATAAGAAATTGTGAGTAAGCAATCATTCACTACCTTTGATAGAAAGTACAAACAAAATCTGATCCTTATGACATATCCATCAATAACAGGGAAAAAGCCCTTCCTCGCTCTTGTCGTATTATTTGTTTGCATTTTAGGGATGCTTAATCACAAAAAAGCCAAAGCCCAACAGTCACTGGATAGTGTAGCCCTTAAGTACAGTTTGGATAGTGTTTACCTTGATACAGTAAACAATAATTGGCAGGCCGGCCTGTCAGCTGCCGTTAGGTGGCAAGGCGATGAATGGAGCGGTGTCAATGGTTATGCGAACATCGACAGCAACACGTACATCAACACTGACCACCATTTTCGGATTTACAGCTCTACCAAAACAATGACTGCCTCGCTCATTCTTGATCTAATGAGCGAAGGTAAGCTCACACTGAATGATTCGCTCTATGAGCATGTGCCTGCTATTACAAACCCGAATATCGATACGAACGTGACGGTACGTCAGCTTTTGGAACATGCATCCGGCTTTCCCGATTATGTGGACGATCAGGATGTATTGATCGATGTGGTGGCTAATCCAACCAAGAAGTGGGAGCCATTGGAGGTGATGAACGATACCGATTATGTTGAAGAACAGAAATTCCCGACCGGCTCTCAGCAGGAATACTCGAGTACGAACTATATTCTGCTCGGCCTGATAGCTGAAAATGCTCTTGCATCCGATTCTGTGGAGCGCGCTTTTCAGAAACGGTTTTTTGAGCCCCTGAATATGAATGATAGCTACTTTCCTCCGGCTATACCGGTTCAAGGGCAAATGCCAAGCCCTCATGACGATCTTTCCGATTATGGGCTAAGCAGCAGCAGCGAAATTCAAACAGCCAACATATCGCTGGAAGGTGTAGGATCCATTGCTTGGACAACCGGCGGTGTGATAGCCAAGGCATCGGATTTGGCTAAATGGGCTGACAAGCTCTACACAGGTCAGGCTGTTTCTGATGAGGCGCTCGATACCATGTTCAATTCGCTGCAGGGGGCAGTTGATGATGATGACCCGGGCTATGGCATCTTTCGTGATGAAGCAACCGGAAAACACGTTGTCGGTCATGGAGGGGCTGCTCCCGGTTATCGCTCCATCATGGCTCATGACACTCTTCACGATATCAGTATTGCCGTTTGCACAAACCAAGGGGAAGGAGACTTGAGTAATGTCAGTAATGCTCTGTTGAATGCTACCCTCAATCCGGGTTCTGTTGAAGTTACTGGAATACCTGAATATGAAGCTGATGCACCTGTTTCGCTAATGAACCCATATCCAAATCCTGTTAGTGACCAGCTTCACTATTCGCTTCAATTGAAAGAACCTCAAACGGATGTCACTTCACTTCTATTCGATGCCAGCGGGCGCTTAATCAAACGTAAAGACGCAGGGGAGGTAAGTGAGGGCGAACATTCCTTTACCCTGGCCGTTGAAGACCTTCCGTCCGGCCAGTATTTTCTGCGCATCGAATCAGAGGATGCTATGCAGGTACAGAAGGTAATTGTGAGTGAGTAGTTCCCTGAGAGCTGATCGAATTCCTCACTTGTCAATCGGGATATTACTGCTTTTTGATTGTTTATTAAGCAAATGTTTTTATTGTTTTTGTAAAGTTGTGCAGGAGGTTTCTCCTCTATTAGCTCATTTATGATGCAAGCCGTCAAGCATGTATGGGGTGGGGAAGAATTTCTCCTCCACCCCTCAAAAGCTCTCTATTGGCCAAGGCATGCGATGTTAGTGATAGCTGATCTCCACGTGGGCAAGGTAAATCATTTTCGGAAAGCGGGTATGGCTGTTCCGGAGGCGGTTAACCAAAACAACTTTCAACGGCTTACTGCTTTACTTGAGCAATTTCCCGCCCGCCATATCCTCTTTCTGGGCGATTTAACCCACAGCAATTGGAACAAAGGGTGGGATGAATTTGCAGCACTCCTGAATACCTGGCCTCATCACAACTTCTCCTTAGTGGCCGGCAATCACGATATTCTGCCATCGTCTACTTATAGTACAGCAAATCTTACCGTCTATCGGGATGAGATGATCGTTCCCCCTTTTCGGTTGGCTCATTACCCACCTGATCAAAATGACACAGAATATTTTACCATTAGCGGTCATCGCCATCCTGGCATTGTCATGCGGGGCAAAGGCCGCCAGCGACTACGTTTGCCCTGCTTTTATTTTCAAGAGGAAACTGCTGTGCTACCCGCTTTTGGTTCGTTTACCGGGCTCTCCATTATCAAACCTCATCAACAGGAACAAGTTTTTCCGGTGGTTGATGACAAGGTGCTGACGGTTTAATCGATGTGGTAATGAGCAGCCCGTTTTCAAGAGTAAGTAAAAATCGCTATATTTTTTACAAAAAAGGAAAGTATGCAACTATTACCAGTTATAGCACTATTTGTAGCTTTTGTGATCCCTCAAGCCGGTTTGTTTGCCCAATCGCCCCCTGATTTTACAGATGCTGCCAATAAGGCCACACCAGCTGTTGTGCATATCAAAGCAAAGGTGCAGCCGGATCAAAAGCAGATAAAACAGTACAATAAGGATTTTGGTGTGCCCGGTCCCTTTAAGCATTTTTTCGATGACGATTTCCGGGATCAATACAGAGGGCAGCGGCAACCCAAACAATCCTCAGGCTCAGGCGTCCTTATGACCTCCAATGGTTACATCATTACAAACAACCACGTAGTTGAAAATGCGAACGATATCAAGGTCATCACCCATGACGATAGACAATTTCAAGCCAGCATTGCAGGCAGTGACAAGCTGACGGATTTGGCTCTCCTGAAAATCGAAGCTGACGGTATGCCCACCATGAACCCCGGCAATAGCGGGGGTGCATTAGTGAATACAGAAGGAAAGCTCGTGGGCATCAACACAGCTATTGCCACACCTACAGGTACTTATTCAGGCTATGCTTTTGCCATTCCTGTCAATATTGTGAAAAAGGTGATGAAGGATTTGCGGCAGTTTGGTAAGGTCAAAAGAGGGTACTTGGGTGTATCCATCAGCGATCTCAACGGCAAGCTGGCTGAGAAATTTGATGTCGAGCGCACATCGGGTGTTGTCGTTCGTAATGTTCAGCAAAACAGTGCTGCCAAGGAAGCAGGTTTAAAAGAAGATGACGTCATTATTCGGGTTGATAAGCGTAAAGTTGACAATACTTCCGAGTTACAGGAGGCAATTGGTTTGAAGAGTCCAGGTGAAGATGTTGCCATTACCTATATACGAAAAGGTGGCAAACGAACAACCACTGCTACATTGAAAGCTAAGGAGGAGATGACTCAAGCAAAAGAAAAGCAAAGTGCCATTTTGGAAGAATTGGGCATGGAACTCAAGGAGTTAACAGCAAAAGAAAAGGAAAAATTCGGTGTCCGCTATGGCATTCAGGTCATTGAACTATTTCAAGGCCCGCTCAAGCGCCAAACCAATATGAAAGAGGGCTTTATTATCATGAGTGTGGATGGTGAACCAATTGATTCGATCAGAGACTTTACTGCCATGCTTTCCCGAAAGCAAGGAGGTATCCTTATGGAAGGCAGATATCCCGGCTCCCGGGGTACGTACTATTACGGCTTCGGTATGTAAACATTTGCCGGTTGTTGGTTGCACCAGCCAACGCGTATGATCAGTTTTCCATAGATTGGGCCGTTACTTCAAGAGAGCCAAGAAACGGACAAATGGCCCTTTTTGAAAAGAAATCTAAAAAATGGTCCGTCTGT
>PXTV01000113.1 GCA_003022985.1 Bacteroidetes bacterium SW_11_45_7
AACCCCAAGCATTGTTTTCGGAAACTAGTTTTCCCTACATTTGTTAATGATGTATAAATAAAGGAACGGTGATGAACACGGATAACATCAATACGAGCATAATTGAAGGATATATGCAATTGCTTAACAGTTTAAGTACAAAAGATAAGCTGGAATTGATTGCCAAGCTTACGCTTTCTGTTAAAAATGAAATGAATGAGAAAAAAATATCCTTCTATCAAGCATACGGTGCGTGGGACTCCGACCAACCGGCTGAAGAACTGATCAAAGAGATTCGCGATAGCAGGACGTTTAATCGGCAAATTGAAGAGTTTTGACGCAATACCTCATCGACTCCAATACTTGCATTTTTTACATCAAAGGGCAATTCGACCTGAAATCAAAATTTGAACAAGCGAATCCCAACAACTGCTTCATATCGGAAATTACTCTTGCAGAACTCAAGTTTGGCGTGGAAAACAGTCAGAAAAAAGAGCAAAATCAAGCCGCACTTGACAACTTCCTCACGGGCATTACAATCATTCCCATCTTTCATTCCCTGGATTTATACGCAAAAGAAAAGGCACGCTTAAGAAAAAAAGGAATGCCCCTTGACGATTTTGATCTGCTTATTGGTGTCACCTCTGTTGCACACAATCTAACATTGGTTACCAATAACATCAATCATTTTGAGCGTATTCAAGGTATCCGATTAATGGACTGGACAAAATAAATGTGCCTTATTTTACTTTTATAGGTAAAGTGGCTTTCAACGTACTTCTATAGGGATCAATGTGAAGAACACCGTTCCGAATAAAACTGAACAATGCGGTTTGGTAGAAGGCGGTGGAACATAAGTCCGAAGCTGACGCTTTACAATAACAGAATTAGTAAAAAAATAAAAGTTAATGATGAACAAAACGATCTGGGTATCATACGATTTAGGCATGAAGGGAGATTATGAAGGCATGTACAATTGGTTGGACAGAAACAATGCCGTTGAAAGGGGATATAATCTCGCTTTGATCAAAGACTATGCGATCGATCAAGAGATCAGCACTGATGAAGAGCTAAAAAATTACCTGAAGGAGCAAATACAAAACTTTGTGGCCATTGGTAAATCGGACAGAATTTATATCATGTGGAAAGGTCTTTCTGATGGCAAGCTGAAAGGAGCATTTATATTTGGCGGCATGAAGGCAGCGCCATGGACAGGGTTTTACCAAAAGAATGAAGGATTGATCGATGAAGGGATAGAATGAAATGAACTACGTGATCGATACCAGCTTCTGGATTGCCCTTTATGGCCCCTCTGAAAATCCATCTTCACTGTCCGTAGCACCTTGCTACGGACGATTTGCTCATCTTTTCTTATCTTAAGCCGTTGTTGGCGTCCGCGCCAACAACATAACCTGAGTGCTACCGGGCTGGTTGGTGGGGACACCAACCAGGGCAGCAATCGTGGCAACTATGTTCCGTCAAGCACCGGAAGAAACACCACAGCCGGTGCATTAGCTGTGTAATGGCGTTGCGCTGACTTTGCTTACAGTGCTCCTCGTCTTCCTTGGCGTCTATCACACCCAAATCATCAGCTTCCTGCAGGTGATGGCGGATAGTTTGTACTGATTCTGCCAATTTTGATCCTTTTGTCAGGAACTTCCACAGTTGTGTTTGAATTACCTTAGTACATTCAACAATGTAATTTCGAAACAAAACCTTCCTTCATGCTCACCTTACATCCACAATACATTACAGATTGGCAAGGCAACAAGATCTCCGTTGTGCTTTCATTAGAGGATTTCCGGAAAGTCATTGAGGAACTGGAAGAACTCGAGGATGTACGTTTACATGATGAAGCCAAGCATGGTGAGCAGGAGTTTATTGATGCTGAGCAAGCTTTCAGGGAAATCGAGAACCAGCGCAAAGAAGGCGATGTATAAGGTCAGGGTAGAACGAAAAGCGCAGAAGCAACTTGCCAAAATTTCGGAGCCGTATTATACGAAAATCAAAAGTGCCATTCTTGGTTTGGTCAAAAATCCCAACCCGCCAGGATATAAGCAGTTGAAAGGAAGGTAAAGCTATAGAATCAGGGTAGGGCAATACCGTATTATATACGAAATCCGACAAGAAGTTCTTCAGATAGATGTCATTGCTGTGGGGCACCGAAAGGATATTTATCGATAGCTTGATAGCTTGACTCATTTCACACGCTGCAAAACCTTTTTTGATTATCAATCCCCCTTAAAATCAGGTTTGCGCTTCTCGATAAATGCTTTCATTCCTTCCTTCTGGTCTTCGGAAGCAAAAGTCATGTAGAAGTTTTTCCGCTCGAACTGAAGCCCTTCTTCCAATGGGGTATCAAACGCTTTCAGGACCGATTCTTTAGCTAAGCGTGCTGCTACGGGCGACATTTCGGCAACTTTTTCAGCGCATTTGACGGCTTCATCAAGATAGACCTCAACAGGTACCACTTTATTGATCAGGCCGGCCTCCTGAGCTTCCTCACCACTTATAAATTTTCCGGTAAGCACCATTTCCATGGCCCGCGCTTTGCCGACAGCTCTGGTTAACCGTTGTGTACCACCAGCACCGGGCATGGTACCGATGGTGATCTCAGGTTGGCCAAACCTGGCGGTTTCCGAGGCTACGATCATATCACATGTCATGGAGAGTTCGCAGCCACCGCCCAATGCAAAACCCGATACTGCAGCAATGATGGGCTTTTTGGTTTTCTTGATCTGATCCCAAGTCGCAAACTGGTCCACCTTCAGCATATCAATGGCGCCACTGTCAGCCATCTGCTTGATATCAGCTCCGGCAGCAAAGGCCTTTTCATTGCCTGTTAGCACAATGACTCGCACGTTCTCATCTTCATCCAGTTGATGCAGAGCATCCTTTAGCTCTGTCATCAATTCGCGGTTCAGCGCGTTCATGGCCCCGGGGCGATTCAACTCGATAAGGGCTACCTTGTCTTTGTACTGATTGGTGACCTTAATATTCTCAAATGCCATCACTAATGAATTTTATAGGTGAGCAATGCAATGATTACACCGGCAAAAATGGCAAAAATCTTTTGCCGGTTAAAGCTGTGATGTTTTGTACTTGTCTCAAAAATAATGGTGGTTGAAACATGAAAAAAACTGCCTACAACAATGGCTATCACGATATTTTGAAACGAAACAGCCCATTCCGCTTCTGTTAAGCCGCTGCTATGGGTAATAAAAGCAGCAATTGGCGAAATTGATGCAAACAAGATCAGTAAAAGCACAATCGTTCTTTTTGTTAATGTGGAATTTGCCAGCATAGTCACAAACACAAAGGCAACCGGTACTTTGTGGAGAGCCACTCCGTATAAAAACCCTTGCTGAGCACCCGCCTCGGGAAAATGACCACCCAGCGGCAAGCCATCGAGAAATGCATGAATGGACAATCCGATCATGATACTTGTTATCAAGGGCCCGGAAAATGGACTTTGCAGGTGAACGTGGCCGTGTTCAACGCCCATGGAAAGCTGTTCAAGGGCGAGCTGAATAATGAACCCGATCAGGATAAAAATGCCCG
>PXTV01000114.1 GCA_003022985.1 Bacteroidetes bacterium SW_11_45_7
TGTGTTCGTGTGTTCGTGTGTTCGTGTGTTGGTGTGTTGGTGTGTTGGTGTGTTCGTGTATTTATGTGTTCATGTATTCATATTGAAAGCTAGAAACGGTGTCAGCAGGTAATTAAATCTTAAATCTTAAATCTTAAATCTTAAATCTTAAATCACTGGCGTCCGGGAAATCCCGAAAACGCTTAAAAACAAAACCCTAACTCATTGATTATCAGGCACATCTTTTTACAATTTCAAAATCAAGGGGGGTTAGCATAATCAAACTCCCTTTGGCTCTGTGCGGTCTTATTGATTCCTCTTTGCTTGCCACCATATTTTAATAACTCTTTTATATTGATGTAATTCATTGCATGTAATCTCACGAGGCCAGCAAGCGTAGAGTACGACCACTGTCTTTTAACACCGCTTTTAATCACCATAAGCAATAAGTCTGCCAATAAGTTGCACCATATTTGGATGCGGATGGCATTCTCATTGTCTCCCAAAAATTTGCCGAGCTGCAAATTCTGTTTGAGACGCTTAAACAGCAGCTCTATCTGCCATCGCTGCTTGTAAATCAGGGCGATCTGGGAAGGTGACTTCTGGAAGTCGTTTGTGATAAATTGAAACTTGTTGTTGTCCTTATCCTGGTATTCAATAAGCCGGCAAATAACTTTTTCTTTTTGTGCCGAATGTCCCAGTTCCACATGCTGGTCTTTCAAAACACCTGCTTCCTGATCCTCTTGGTCAATCTCAAGGTCTTGTTGAACGCTCACCTGACTCCCCCGTTTGAGACGGGTCACCCAGCTAAAACCCTTCTCATTCCATTCATTGAAACGCTTGTAGTCTCTGTAGGCCTTGTCAAACACCAAAATTGAGCCCTCGGGAAGCTTGTCGATATTTTTGAGAAACTGGCTGTCATGAGTGGCCGATGAGGTTAGCCGAACCACTGATGGGGCGTCTTCATTGTGATGCATTCCCACGTGAATTTTAACTCCGCCTTTCTTTTTACCATCGCCCGCAGGGCGGCCTGCCGACTTCATAATGTTTTTGAAAAGTGTAATGGTTGTTGAATCAACCAGAAACAAATCTTTAACCCAATCTTGGTGTGAAGGGCAGCTGTCCGGTAAAAACTGCTTAAGGTAATTGTAAGATGAATTGAAAATCTGCTCAAAAACTTTGGCATTGCGCTTCTGATTGGCGTCCGCAAATGTGCTCTTGCCAGGGAAATGTTGCAGTTGTGCGTGGTGCATTCGGCTGTCAAAACCCTCTATACCTGTTTCTATCTCACGAAGACTGGAGCAGTGCGTGAAAGCACCAAATAACATGGTGATAAGATGATCCCATGTGTAGAATTTTTTGGTGAACTTATCCGCTTCCTGTTCCCGTATAACCTCGTTTAAGGCGTTTTTAGGCAACAATTTAACCAGCTGTCCGAAAACCGGGTCCCCTTGAAAATGCTTACTTTTGCCCATACGTAATAGTTTTATGAAAAGGGAGTGGCTTTTTGCATGTAGATGACTCCCTTTTCTTTTTATATTAATATGATAAACTGCTAATGTAAGCATTTTTCCGGACGCCAGTGAATCTTAAATCTTAAATCTTAAATCTTAAATCTCAAATCTCAAATCTTAAATCTTAAATCTTAAATCTTAAATCTCATATCTCAAACCTTCCCTCACACCACTTCCGCCACAATCTCATCGGTCATTTCCATGTTATGGTAGACCGCTTTCACGTCTTCCTCGTCTTCCAGCGCATCGATCACTTTCATCACCTTGCGGGCAGTTTCCACGTCAACCTCCTGCGTATTTTGCGGAATCCGCTGCAAGCTGGCGTTGGTCGTTTCGATGCCTAACTCCTCCAGCTTGTTGCGCATATTCCCGAAGTCCTTGACATCCGTGGTAACGGTATATTGGCCATCTTCCAGCTCCACGTCTTCAGCACCGGCATCGATCAGCTCGAGCTCGAGGTCCTCGCTGTTCCATTCGCCCTGAGGGAATAGAAATACACCCTTTTGGTCGAACATAAAATCGACCGAGCCCTTGGTGGCGAGGTTACCACCCTTTTTGTTAAAGATAGCGCGGATATTGTTGACAGCACGGTTTTGGTTATCCGTTGAGCATTCGATAAAGACAGCGATCCCACCGGGTGCATAGCCCTCATACGTCAGCTCCATGTAATCGCTGACACTGCCCTCGCTCGCCTTTTTGATGGCGCTCTCGATGTTCTTCTTGGGCATGTTCACGCCCTTGGCGTTGTTGATAGCTGTGCGCAGGCGTGGATTTGAGTCCGGATCGGCCGTGCCCGCTTCCTTCACCGACACCATGATCTCCTTGATCATCTTGGAGAACATTTTGGAGCGTTTTTTATCTTCAACGGCCTTGGTATGTTTGATCTTGGACCACTTATTATGTCCTGCCATAATTGTATTGCTTTCTGATTCGCCACAATCGATTTGTCACATCCACCAACCCGAAAAGACGCATCAATTGTTTCTACACAACGCTCACATGCCATCTGAGACGTCAACAAATGTAGGAAAAACAGTGCTCTTGGCAGATGATTGCAACGATGCCTTTTCCATCAATTCAGTATGCCCATAGGATTTACCATCAATATGAACTGGCTACGAATTACGAGTGAGAATTTTCCAGCCGCTTGCGCATCACCTGCTGCACCTGCTCCCGTAACCGGGGAATATCATCCATCGTCATGCCCTCGGTTTCGATGGGCGGATCCCAATAGGCAGTAATAGTCCCGGGGGATTGGTCAAAGGTGTAATGGGGCGATGCCAGTTTGTAGGAATTGAGGATGGTCTGTACCAGGATGGGATAGCCGCTTTGAATGGCTAACCGAAACGCCCCGTCATACATCTTTTTTAACGGTTGATCCGTTTTGTTACGCGTACCCTCCGGATAGATAACAACCGGAATGCCTTCGTTGAGGCGTTGCTCCATCACCTCGAATCCCTTTTCCTTGGATTCTTTATCCTTGCGGTCGATGAGGATGGTCAAATGCTTGGCGATATACCCGAAAAATGGCAGATTCCCCATCTCTTTTTTGGAAAGGAATTGGCTCAAAGCCGGACTGGTATAACCATTGATCAGCATGTCAATCTTGGATTGATGATTGCTCACGATCACATAGGTTCTGCTTTGATCGATATGCTCTTTGCCGTACACCCTGAGCCGTACACCGAATAAGAAAAGTACGAAAGGAGCAACATAGCGATAGGAAAAGCTCATGATAAAGCGTAAAGCACGCTTGCCAAAGAAAGAAAAAGCGATAAAATAAACCGGAAGCACCAAAATACAGATCACGAAAAAGATCAGCACACAATACACGCCCCAAATTGTCCGGAGTACCTTGACCATATTGAATACGTTTATCAGTGATAGATATTAACGCTCCACAGCCTCACATCAAATATCTTGTTTTTCTTACAATCCTGCCGTTTGATAATGGCAAAGTGGATCAAGGTCAACACCCATAAACGAATTAACGAGAATACTTATTTTTACACTATGCTTTTCGATTTGAACGAATTAACGAGAATGCTTATTTTTACCCCATGCTTTTCGCTTTGGCCTATATGGTGTACAATGTGCCCTGGCTCATCAGGCCATTTTTCCTGTTCATGTCCTGGGCTATAGGGCTAACCCTCTACTCCCTTTTCGCTATTTTCCGATTGACGTGCCGTGTTCAATACAAAGGCCTTGACAAATTGCAGGCTAATCAAAACTACATCTACGCCTTTTGGCATCATCACCTCATTCCCTACTTTATAACGCATTTGCGCTACCGCAAGCCCCATGTGTGGATGAACCATCCCCTGTGGTTTATGAAGCCGGTGCATGTTATTCTTACACTACTGGGGACGAAAAAAATTGCCCTTGGCTCCTCGGGCTATGGCGGCAGGAAAGCACTCGAGCAAGTTGTGGATGATCTGAGGATCGGATACAATACGGCCATCAATCCGGATGGGCCAGCAGGTCCGCCATGTCAACTCAAACACGGGGTGTTGGATATGAGCATAGCAGCTAACAAAGCAGTTGTCCCACTAAAATTCGAAATGAAGCGCTGTTGTCGGCTAAGCTTTACCTGGGATCAAAAACGTGTACCTGTACCGTTTAGCAGAATTGATGTAATCTATGGCGAAGCCGTGCAGGTAACGGAAGCCAACAAACAGCAAGCCGCGCATAGCATACAGTCACAGCTTTGACTCGTAAGAATGGAAGCAAAGATTTGACCAATTGCCTGACTCAAGGAAACATCGAGGCCCGGCTCCGAAAGACAGTACGCTTTTTGGAAGTGCTTATCATTATGCTCTCCGCGCTGCTGTGGCCGACCTTTCCTGGCTATTGACGCGCCACTATTCGGAAAAGGCCGCGCTCAAGCTGGTCGGTGATCGCTACAACCTCCGCGAGCGCCAAAGACTGGCCGTTCAACGTTCCGATCAGGCATTGTGCTATCGGCAAAAGCAAGAGCTGGCCATCAACCAGATCCATGGGCAAGCGCTCGTCATCGATACCTACAACCTCCTCATCCTCATTGAAAGCGTACTGGCAGGAGCTTATATTTTCAAGGGAAGGGATGGCTGGTATCGCGATTTGGCTGGTATTCACGGCAACTACCGCAAGGTGGCGGAAACGGTCCCCGCCATTGAAACAATTGGCAGCTTTTTGCAAAATTGCCATTGCCGGCCGATCACCTGGTTGATCGATCAACCCGTGTCCAATTACGGCCTTTTAACTCAGGGACAATGGTATTGGCCTCAGTTTTCAGCTTGTTGACCTCCATGGTTAAGATGGCGTAGTAATCATAGTCGGACAGGCGTACACCTTCCTTGACATCGATAAACTTCAGCATGGACATTCACTTGACGATTGCCCTTAGTTTGAACGAATAGGCTCTGGCAAACTTTTCTCAAAAAGCTTGAGCTCAAGTAATCAGTCATTGGTCTGCTCATCGAACATAGCAATCAATGGCTCTTGGGCGTCATTTCGCATGGAAGCACGGAACATGCCGGGCGCGTTAAACGGCATA
The DNA here is from genome assembly GCA_003022985.1 of Bacteroidetes bacterium SW_11_45_7. Lineage (GTDB taxonomy): Bacteria > Bacteroidota > Bacteroidia > Chitinophagales > SW-11-45-7 > SW-11-45-7. The sequence continues at coordinate 5,029 of PXTV01000114.1, forward strand.
CATATCCGGCCGGAAGGATCGATGGCAATCAAGCCACCCTGACCGCCCAGCTTGTCGAGTTTATGGTGAATCAGAAGTTGCGTGGCCCGTGTTAGTTCCATTCCCCCGAATTCCCTCATGCTGATTACGGAGTACGCTGCAACCAGGCGCATGAAATATTCGCCATGACCTGTCGTAGATACCGCTCCCCACCTGTTGTCCGCATACGTGCCGGCACCGATTAAAGGCGTGTCACCAATACGGTTGTACTTTTTATTCACCATCCCGCCAGTGGATGTAGCAGCAGCAAGATGACCATTTCCATCCAATGCAACAGCCCCTACCGTGCCTATCTCTTCCCCACCTTGCGGGGCATTGTGATCAAGCGAAACCGCTCCTTGCTCATCGAGCTGCACCCACTGATCGTAGCGATGGTCCGTAATAAAGTATTGTTCATCTTCTTGTGGTATGCTGTGTTCCCTTGCAAAGTTCTCCGCCCCTTCCCCATTGAGCATGATGTGTTGGGAATGATGGCGAATAGCCCTGGCTAAAGCAACCGGATTACGCGTGCGTTCCAGCCCAACAGCCGCTCCGGCTTCCAGGTTGGCACCATCCATAATGGCGGCCTCCATCTCAATCTTACCGCGATGATCGACCACAGAGCCGCGGCCTGCATTGAACAATGGATAATCCTCCATCCGCGTAACTGCTGTTTCAACAGCATCCATAGCTGAGCCGTTTCCGGCAAGGCGATCGTAACTCACTTTAATGGCATTTTCCAATCCCTTTTGGTAGGATTGCTGCTTATCAGCGGGCATTTTATCCATCCGGATATTACCGGCACCGCCATGAATGGCTATTGCGATAGGTTGAGACATGCTGTACGATTTGTTGTTCCATTGGTTTGATAATATTCAGTGGATGTTATTTGTTTGTTTAATGTAGGAGTTTTTTGATCAGTGTTGTTGGTTATTGAGGGTGGAGCAACTACAGTATCCATGAAAGAAATGGAAAGAGAAAAACATTTCTTTTTCATTTCTTCTTCATTTTTAAATACAATGACTTTACACTGGATTTGTGAAATTGAAAAGTAGTCCATGTG
>PXTV01000115.1:0-11319 GCA_003022985.1 Bacteroidetes bacterium SW_11_45_7
GCAAAAAGAGGCCGAATTTTTGCGCCAGTATTTATTTTAGTATATAGCCATCATGAATTAGGTAAGACAGTATTGCCCGGCTGATAGGACTAAAATCAGGGAGGGAAATAAAATCACTGATGAAAACTATCGGGAAAAAACAAAGCAATCGCTTCGCACCTGCCTGCCGGCAGGCAGGGAAATGGCGCAGAAAAAGATCAATGCAAAGATTCTGCAAGTGATCAGCGGGAAAAACAGAGCAATCGCGGAAGGCTGCGGAGGGCATTTCGGAACTGAGGTGGTTCTTTTAGCAGCCCGGAAACCCACCCAAGTTCCGATCATCTATAGATCGGAAGAGGTCATCCTGATCAGCCGATCGGTAAAATCGCTCTATCTCCCGACTTGTCGGGAGAATCAACCACTTTCAAAAGCAAGTTGCTTTTGCATAGTGAAACATTGGGGCTCTTTGCCATTATCATTCTATCTTGAGATTTTTTTGATGAAGGGCAAAGGTCTAAGTTAGGTTTTCCTTTATCTGCTGACCACGCATTTCAAGTTGTTGAAAAAGGAGGTGAAGGAAGTTTTGTGTAAATGGTATTTAATAACTAGCCCTAAGATAGAAGCCAACATATCCAATGACAACCGTTAATGTTATAAAAATAGCAATAGCCGGAACAAGGTATTAGATCATCAATTGCACCCGATATTAGAGACACTGAGATTGAGCGTATAGAAAACCTAAGCTGGCATTTCTGCCATTATTTACAACTTACTTGATTTTTTGTATATTTGCATAAATAATTAGCATTCAAAAATATATTTTATAAATACTTCAAACAAAAAGCGATTCACTATGGCTACAAACGGACAATCATTCTGGGGTTTTATAGCAACTGTTTCAGCAGGTGTTGTTACAGGTTTATTATTGGCCCCTAAAACGGGCAAAGAAGCACGCAAGGATCTCAAACAGACCTTCGACAAAGCCAACAAAAAGTTCGACAGGAAAAGCAAAAAATGGAGAAAAGAAGGCGAGAAGCTGCAGAAGGACCTCCAAAAACAAGCGGATAACACTGTGAAGGACCTTCAAAAGAAAGGAAAAGAATTACAAAAGGATGCGAAGAAACAGACAGAAGAGTTTACGAAAAATCTTAAAAAGTAATTCTGTTTCGCTATCGGTTTTTGAATGCAGGATCACTATTTGGTCCTGCATTTTTTTCTTGCAGATTAATTGATGTAGCCTCCCAACCATTCGTACCCGGTAAGCGCTGTATAGACAATACCGTGTTTACCCGGCAATGGATGATCTACTCAGTAAGGAGTTCATCCTCACCTGGCATTGATCATCTACCACCTCACGAATTTTTAAGGCATTGCATTAAAAAAGGTATCACACAACAATCGATTCTGCCTATTCTTAGGTGCAACTTTTGCTTCAAGAACTGCTAGTAGAGTAAGCAAAAAGGAATATGATTTTTTTGATTTCTATTTGAATCTTCTTAAATTGGAGGTGTTAGGTTATTTCACTTATAATTGTTTAACAACTAAAACTTTTCATTATGGCTACAGGAAAAACATTCATAGGCTTTTTAACAACTGCCGCAGCTGGCGTTGTGACAGGTCTTTTGTTAGCTCCGAAAAAAGGCAAAGATACTCGTAAAGACCTTAAACAGGCTTACGACAAAGCCAACCAAAAATTGGAGAGGCAAACCAAAAAATGGAGAAAGGAAGGCGAGAAGCTTCAAAAGGACCTCCAAAAACAAGCGGATAGCACCGTGAAGGACCTTCAGAAGAAAGGCAAGGAATTACAGAAAGATGCGAAGAAGCAAACTCAAGAGTTCACCAAGAATCTCGCAAAGTAGCTCTTCCTTTCCTATTTCTTGATTCCATGCAGGACTTCAAAGTCCTGCATTTTTTTGTCAAAAAGCGGAGCTATTTAAAATCCGTAACCAGCAATTGCTCCCGGCAAAATGCATATTCTTCCTTTCTGTTAGAACATACGATCGCCAGCCGGTTACCAAGATAATTGTCCACAAGTTCATGAAACCAATCCTGTCCTTTATGGTCAAGGTTCATCAAGGGCTCATCCATGAGCAGAAGGGGAGCATCACTCAAAATACACAGGGCCAATTTTAATCGTTGCCGCATCCCTGATGAGAGGTTGCGTACCTCTTTATGCATATGCTTTTGGAGACCGAGCACGTCAATAATCTTATCCGGCCCAAATCCATGGATAAAGGGACGGAACTGTTGCTGAAAACGAACCTGTTCCAAGAGTGTAAATTCTTCCATCAATTCCAGGTAAGGTGCCACAATGGCTAAATACTGATAGATATTTTCGAGCGGTATATTCTGATGATCACTACGCTGATAGGTAATAGCGCCCTTATTTGGCGTTATATACCCGCCAATCACCAACAATAATGTGCTCTTGCCCGAACCATTAGGGCCAAGGATAGCATATTGCTCACCCGACCGGAAGGAAAAGGAGAGATTCCTGAAGACAATTTCGCGGCCGTACCATTTGGCAGCGTTGTGAACGTTAATTGTCATGGCGCTGATAAAAGCCTTTCATAACACCACGTACCGATCCCCGGATGAAGCTTATGATTTCATCGCGTTCTTTTGTGGCAGGCACCTTTGCTTCAACCAAACCGAGGCCCTTGGAAATATTGGAATTGTTCACGAACAATGTGCGATAAATGTCGAGGATGTGGTTGATTTTATCATTGGCATAGCCGCTTCTTCGGAGACCGACCGAGTTGACGCCCACATATGACAAAGGTTCACGGCCGGCTTTTACATAGGGCGGTACATCCTTCCGCACCAGTGAACCACCCGATACATAAGCATGAGCACCAACCTGAACAAACTGATGAATGGCTGTCATCCCGCCTAAAACCGCAAAATCACCGATATTGATATGCCCGGCCAGGTTCACGTTATTGGCGAGAATAGCACTATTACCAATCACGCAATCATGGGCTACGTGGACATAAGCCATCAGCAGGCAATCATCACCAATTGAGGTTTTGTTATTGTACTGAGTGCCCCTGTTAATTGTTACACATTCGCGTACTGTCACATTATTCCCGATCTCTACTGTAGAGTCCTCATCATTGTATTTGAGGTCCTGCGGCATAGCGGATATAACCGCCCCCGGGAAGATCTTGCAATTCTTACCAATGCGTGCTCCCTCCATAATGGATACATTCGGCCCGATCCAGGTACCTTCTTCCACGGTCACATTCTTGGAAATGGAGACGAATGGTTCAATCACCACATTATCGGCAATATCGGCCTGTGGATGGATATAGGAAAGCGGTTGATTCATCGATCTTCCTTTCTGACAATTTTTGCAACCAATTCTGCCTCAGATGCCACTTTATCACCTATGAAAGCTGTACCCTTCATCTCACATATCCCCCTGCGAATGGGCCCTTGCAGCTCAAGTTGGAGCACAAGCGTATCACCGGGCACAACCCTGTTTTTGAACTTGGCTTTGTGAATCATGAGGAAATAAGTATCGTAATCTCTGGGGTTTGTAACGGTATTAAGAGCTAACACACCACCTGTTTGCACGAGCGACTCGAGCTGTAAAACACCAGGCATAACGGGATTGCCCGGGAAATGCCCCTGGAAGAAGTGCTCGTTGTACGTGACGTTTTTGATGCCCACAACCTTGTTTTCTGTAAGTTCAACGATTTTATCAACCAGAAGGAACGGATACTTGTGCGGTAAGCTGTCAGCGATCATTCGAATATCGTAAACCGGTGCTTGGTTGGGATTGTAAGGGGGTGCTTTACTTTGGCGATTGTTCTTCTTGAGGTGCTGGCGAATTTTCCTCGCAAACTCGATATTGGTTGCGTGACCGGGCCTTTGACCAATGATCTTGCCCTTGATGGGGGCACCGAGCAGTGCCAAATCGCCTATTACATCCATTAATTTATGGCGAGCGGGTTCGTTTGCCTGGCGCAATTGAACGTTATTCAGAATCCCTTCATTTCTCACCTCTACATCCTCCCGTTGAAATACTTTAGCCAGTCTGCTTAGCTCCTCATTATCCACTGCTTTATCTACTACCACTATAGCATTGTTCAGGTCGCCACCTTTAATCAAATTCTGATCGAGCAACTCTTCCAGCTCGTGTAAAAAGCAGAAGGTACGGGAAGGAGCCAATTCCTCTTTGAAATCCCTGATCGACTCAATAGAGGCATGTTGTGTGCCAAGGATAGGCGAGTTAAAGTCGATCATGACCGTCACCTTGAATTCATCATCGGGCACGGCAAGCATTTCAACATTTTTCCCAGCATCCTCAAAAGAAACATTGCTATCAATCTCTATATAATGCCGCTCCGCCTCCTGTTCTTTGAGACCAACTTGAACTAATGCATCCACGAATTCGCTTGCACTTCCATCCATAATGGGAATTTCCTGGCCATCGAGGGTAATCAGCACATTATCGATTTCGACCCCTACCAATGCAGCAAGCGCATGTTCCACAGTAACCACCATGGCACCATTTTGCTTCAGGGTTGTCCCACGCGAAACATCAACAACATTATCGAGATCAGCATCGATTACGGGCTGCTGGTCAAGGTCGGTGCGCTTAAACTTGAAGCCGTGATCGACAGGAGCGGGATTGAAGGTCATAGTTACCTCATTACCGGTATGCAGCCCTACACCGGATATACTGATGGACTCCTTGATGGTATGCTGATTGTTACTCATCATGATTAGCGTCTTTATTCTCTTGTTGTTGTAAACGTTGGATTTCTTGCTCAAGCGATTGAATGCGCTTCTCAACCTCCGGCAGCCGTTGATAGACAACCTGAGACTTCAAGGCCTGGCGGTAGTCAAAAGCCGGACTTCCTGCCCAAGCTTTCCCTTTGTCATCAATTGTGCGCGGGACACCGCTTTGTGCTTGAAACTGATTACCTTCCGCGACTTTGATGTGCCCTACAAAACCAACCTGTCCCCCAACCACGCAGTGGTTGCCGAGCTGTGTGCTACCACTAATACCGGCCTGAGCTGCTACAACGGTATGCTCGCCAATCTCAACATTATGGGCCACCTGGATCAAATTATCCAATTTCACCCCATGACGGATCACCGTTGAGCCCAGGGTGGCCCTATCGATAGAACAATTTGCACCGATTTCCACATGATCTTCTATAATAACATTTCCCATCTGTGGTATTTTGCGGTAATGCCCATCATCCTGCGGGGTAAAACCAAAGCCATCGCTCCCTATCACTGTTCCACCATGAACAATACAATTCTTACCAATCCTGCAGTTACGATAGATCACCGTTCCCGGATAAATCATTGTATCCTTATCGATGACTACCCTATTGCCTATGTAGACGTTGCCAAAGACGCTCACGTTTTCTCCTACCTCAACATTTTCGCCAATATAGGTATTGGCCCCTACAGAAACATGATTGGCAATTGTGGCTGATTCCGCCACAAATGCTTGCTCATGGATACCTGTTAAACCTGTATCCTCTTGCTGAAAGAGCTCCATAACCCTTGTGAAGCTCTGGTAAGGATTGGATACGCGAATAATGGTAGGCTCAAAACCAGAAGGCCGCTGGAAATCTTTGCTCACGATAATGACAGACGCAGATGTCTCAGCAGCGTACTTAGCGTACTGAGGGTTGGCAAGAAACGTAACCTCTTCTTTAGTAGCGGACTCAATAGGAGCAGGTCCTGTCACTTCAACTTCCGCATTTCCCTCGAGCCGGCCGTTCAAGCTTGTATTTAATTCCGCGGCAGTCAAAATCATGGGCAAAATTAAAATGATTTTCGTTAATCGTACTTTTACCCTTCAAAATGTCCTTCCCCTTTTCTTACAGGCCACCTCAAACGGATACTTCAAGGTTATTTTGTCCGGTTGATCATGCCTCTTACGCGTATGCTTCATGTTTCATTTCACTTCCTCATATTGCCGGCATAGCACTTTGGGCACGCACAAAAAATACTTGACCACCGGCTTAGCTAACACGGAAATGTTTAGTTGATCAGAAGCATCTGCAATATCTTGTACCCGCCCGTCCTTGTAAAGGATATTGATTTTGCTGCCGGTTGTGGAATAAGCACTATTGCTGGTACTTCCCGTAAACACCAATGCATCGGCATCCTGGTAAGAGATGTTGTAATAATTAACTGCTTGTTCTTTATACGCCTCCAGTTTATTCTGAGAAAACGGCTCGCTATGGAGGGTTACATGAAGTAAATGCCTATCCACAATCTTGCTTGCAAGAATAGCCAGAACCTTGTCAGACGAATGCGTCCACGATTTGATGGCTGCCATCACATCGGTGTCATCGAGCTTAGCAAACTGATCGAGCATTTTCGAATAGGGCTTGAAATCATCAGCATTGAAACGATGGGCAAGAAAGTACTTCAGTGCAGGCGTCCCCTCTAACGCGACACCCTGTTCAGCAAGGGCTTTTGCTCTACTGATGATCTTGCTCAAAAGCTGCTCTACGCCCAGAACTGTTTTGTGAAGATACACCTGCCAATACATCAGGCGCCTGGCAATAATAAACTTCTCGATGGAGTAAATGCCTTTTGCCTCAATCACCAAACGGCCCTCTTGCACATCCATCATTTTGATGATACGATCGTAGCCGATGACCCCCTCGTTAACCCCGGTGAAAAAATTATCACGGTTGAGGTAATCCAGCCGGTCAACATCCAGTTGGCTGGCCACCAACTGGTTAAGGAAGGTCTTGTGATATTCGTTACGGAAAATCCGAATGGCCAATTCAAGGCGCCCATTAAATTCCTCATTGAGGCGGTCCATCATCACGCGCGACAGGTGCTCGTGTGTAGCCCCGGTAACAAGGTATTTTTCAAGGGCATGCGAATGGGGGCCGTGGCCAATATCGTGCAAGAGGATAGCAATGGTAACGGCTTCTGCTTCATCCTCCGTGATATCAGCTCCTTTTGAACGCAAGACATCAATGGCTTGCGTCATTAAATGCAAGGCACCAAGTGCATGACTAAAACGTGTATGAAGCGCACCGGGGTAGACATAATCGGTAAGGCCAAGTTGTTTAATCCTCCTCATGCGCTGAAAGAAAGGATGTTCAATTAAATCGTAGATAATGTCATAAGGTATGGTAACAAAACCATAAACCGGATCGTTAAAAATCTTGCGCTTATTCATTCTTTTAGTAATTGAGGCACCAGACACAAATCTTCTCTCATGGGATTATTCAGTAATGCTGAGCATTTCCACTGATTTTTTTCGTCAAGAATAAAGCAATTTTGTGCCTTGGTTTATTTGTGGGGAATTCTTTTTGTCCTTAAGGAATCGTTTATACATTTACACTCGCTACCATAACAAGAGGCAGGAGCGCGCCATCGTGTTGATGTTGCTTTACCTAAAATTGCCGCAAAATAAATCATTCTATGGCCGAAATTACAATCTTGTGGGCAGATGACGAGATAGAGCTGCTCAAGCCACAGATCCTGTACCTTGAGAACAAAGGGTACAAGGTCATATCCGTTACTAACGGGCAGGATAGCATTCAGAAATGCGCTGAAGAAAATGTTGATGTAGTGTTTCTTGATGAGCACATGCCGGGGCTTTCAGGACTGGAAGCGCTTCCCCGGATCAAATCAAAAGCTCCTGAAGCACCTATTGTGATGATTACCAAGAACGAAGAGGAAAACATCATGGAGGAGGCGATTGGTCAGCAAATTTCCGACTACCTGATCAAGCCGGTTAAGAACAAGCAGATGCTGCTTACCCTGAAAAGGCTTACCGATAACAAGCGATTGGTTAGCGAAAAAGCCGGAGCCAATTATCAGAAAGAGTTTCAGAAGATCTTTATGCGCTTTCAGGAAAAGCTTACCCCTCAACAATGGGCAGACGTTTATAACGATCTGGTTTACTGGGAGTTGGAGCTGGATAACTCGGGTAACGAGGAGATGCAGGAGATTTTGGAAAACCAAAAACAGGAAGCCAATACGGAGTTTTGCAAGTTTGCAGGCAACAACTACATCAACTGGCTGGATAATGAGGATGATGAGGAAACACCTGTCATGTCCCACACACTATTGGAAAATAAGGTGTTACCCCATCTGATTGCAAGCAAACCAACATTCTTCATTTTGATCGATAATTTGCGCCTTGATCAGTTTAAGACAATCCTGCCCATCCTCACGCAGTACTATAACCTCAGGGAAGAAAGCCAATGGTACAGCATTCTCCCCACTGCAACTCAATACAGTCGAAACAGCCTTTTCTCAGGTTTGCTACCTTCTGAGATCGAGGATGAGTTTCCCAACTACTGGCGCAACGATGATGACGAAGGCGGGAAAAACCTCTACGAGGAACACTTCCTCGATGCATTGTTAGACAGAACATTTCACGATGAGGTTAAATACGAGTACCATAAGATCACCAACTTCAATAGTGGTAAAAAACTCGAGGAAAACATCCTCAACTCCCTGGATAACCACCTTGTGGTGATTGTTTACAATTTCGTGGATCTGTTGTCGCATGCTCGCACGGATACAGAGGTGCTCAAAGAGTTAGCTTATGATGAGTCGGGGTATCGGTCCATTACGCATTCATGGCTACAGCACTCGCCTCTTCATACCATGATCGAGAAATTGGCTGATCACGATATCAATCTTTGTATCACCACGGACCACGGAAGTATTCGTGTTAAAACACCCTCCAAGTGCATTGGTGACCGCAATACCACTACAAATATCCGTTATAAAACGGGCAAAAATCTCAGCTATGTAGAAAAGGATGTTTTAGCAGTAGAAGACCCTTATCAGGCCTTTTTGCCCAAGCCAAGTGTAAGCTCTTCCTTCATTTTTGCTAAAGATGACCGCTATTTAGTGTATCCGAACAATTACAATTATTTTGTAAAGCATTTCAACGATACGTTTCAACACGGTGGCCTATCCCTTGAAGAAATGATTGTTCCTTTTGGCTGGCTCACACCTAAGAAATAGGAAAAAGATCATTTCGCAAATCATCAATCATATACTATCTTTCAACTCAGATAGACATTAGCACCTATAAGTTATGAGAGATGGAAAGTGTAAATTATCTTAGCGATTCCATTGTGGAATATTACTCAAAAAAATGTGAACGATGCAGCAATTCAGGGTTTTCGTGCTTATCAGCTTCTCGATGTTTTTATTTCTGCCTTCCCATGCGCAACAAATTTTACAGAGTGTCACCACACCTCTCAGTCCAACTGAATGTGATTCTGTGCAAGTAACCGTTCAAGGCCAGCTACCACAGAACAATGAAATCAAAAAGAGGCAAATTCAACAATCAGGGAATTCAACAGAGATCATTCTTACTTACGGGGCGGGAAGTACTAGCCCATTGCCCGTCCCCACATTTCTTGAGACTATCAATCTGGCCCCATTACCTGCCGGCCAGAATCAGATAAGTGTGATACTACAAGATGGTAATGGTATTAATGCAGATAATACTTCAAGGAGTATTCAGGTCCCCCCCTTGAATTTGACAAGTGGTTTTACCCTGCCAAGAGATACTATTTGTGAACAGACCACTCTACCAATTACCGACACCAGTAGTAATGCTGACCAATACATATGGCAAGATAATGGAATGAACTTTGATACTGTTGCTTCCCCTGCTTATCAAGCAGCAGATACAGGCAAGCATAATATTCAACAGATTGTTGTGAACGGTGTTTGCAAAGATACGATGGCCAAACGTGTGGAAGTCCTCACGAAACCAGTTGCAGAACTTGGCACCAATACGGATACACTACAAATATGTGAGAATGATGTTGATACGCTCGCAATAAATGATGGGTACGATCAATACAAATGGCAAAGAAACGGTTCTGTGCTAACAGGTCAAAACTCGGCTCGATTACCTGTTTCCGATGGGGGACTTTACCAGGTTAATACAAGGATAGCCAATGGATGTACTGATAGCGATTCATTGTTTGTTGAAAAAATCACAACCACAACACCTTCCATTACCAAAACGGATAGTGTACTATCCTCATCCCCTGCTACCTCTTACCAATGGTTACGGGACGATAACCCGATCACTGGCGCTACCAATTCCGAATATATCGCACAACAATCCGGGGCTTACAGGGTTGTGACCTTCGCCCAAAGCGGGTGCAGCGACACATCAGCACCAACAACTGTCGTACTAACCAGTATCCGGGATCTGCAAAGTGATAAAAAACTTGTCACGTATCCTTCACCCGCACAAGAGATGCTTCATTATAAATTGGAAATAATTGATCAGCAGCAGAATGTATTTCTATCGCTTCATGACCTAAACGGACGTACAGTTCGGGAACAACGTCTTACCTTATCTTCACAAAAGGGAACCATAGAGGTTGATGCATTAGCAAATGGGCTTTACTTATTACAGCTCCAAACAGATAAGGCCACAATTACCAAAAAAGTTGTAATAGAATAGTCAAACCATTTGTTGACTAAAATGTGAGAAGATATGTAGCCCTTTTCGTTTTTTAGCCTTTGATTATTTATGGGCAGAACACCCTTAAGGGAGATAGTAAATATATTAATAAATATTTGAACCCTTCGGGTTCACGGCCTGTCTTTATTCTTTTGCTATAAAGCTTTGATCCCTGCCGGGATGCCGATTTTGTTGCTATAAATCTGTGAACCTTTGGGTTCAGCTTACAATAATTCAAATCAATATAATTTTACCATATTTTTAATTGATTTCGGATGGCGTAACCCAATAAAACCACCTCGATTGTCACAGGTTAACAGAAGTCATCTTTGAATAATGCGACCCCGAATGGGGTCTAAAGGTTTATAGCCATAAGATCAGCGCCAAAAGGCGATCCCGTAGGGATCGAACACCAAAACAATCCATATTTATGTCCACCTATTCGCCAATCTACATCCATGTTATTTTGGCCGTGCAGAACCGGAAGAGAAAATGTCTGTTTTCTGTGGAATCGGTCTTCTTGGCTCATTCTCTGCTATAAAGCTTTGAACCCTTCGGGTTCACGGCTTGTCTCTATTCTTTTGCTATAAAGCTTTGATCCCTGCCGGGATGCCGATTTTGTTGCTATAAGGCTGTGAACCTTTGGGTTCAGCTTACTAATTACTAACAACTGCCTTAGTTATTTTCCATTCTGTAAAGTCCATATCCTTTTCTCAATTCTGTTTTCGTAGATTAGCACCCGCTTTACTATTTCGGCATTCATAAAATTGCTGTTCTCCTGTTTGTTACACCAATTCTCTATTTTTATGAGACTATTAAAACCACTTGTTCTTTTTTGTTTCTTGATATGCTGTAGTGCCTCTATTGACCAGGTTTTTGCTCAAGGCGGA
>PXTV01000115.1:11352-12247 GCA_003022985.1 Bacteroidetes bacterium SW_11_45_7
GAGTAAGCATCAATCCAACAGGCGACTCACCGGATTCCAGCGCTGCTTTAGATATCGACTATCCTGAAAAGGGGCTGCTCGTTCCCCGTATGACCACAACGCAACGCAATAACATTGCATCGCCTGAATTGAGTTTGTTGATTTTTAACACAACCGATTCATGCTTCCAGGCCTGGAGCGGCAGTCAATGGGAGAACATCAAGTGCTTTGGCGGGTGCCAGGCATCTGCAGGTCCAACTTCTGCAACTGCTTCTCCCTCTTCCGTTTGTCCCGGTACCACAACATCACTTAGCGTGTCTGGCGGTTCATTAGGAACAGGGGCAAGCTGGGAATGGTATACGAGTAGTTGTGGCGGTGCACCTGTTGGAACCGGTTCATCCATTACGGTATCGCCTGATTCCGACACCATGTACTATGTACGTGCAGAAAGCAATTGCAATATCACGAGCTGTGCCAGCACCATGGTCAGTGTTAAAACAGAGTCCACAGTACCCGATTCTGCAACAGCCTCACCAGCTACTGTATGTCCGGGAAGCTCCTCTACCCTGAGTGTGGCAGGTGGCGCTTTGGGGACCAGTGCAAGTTGGAAATGGTACGCCAGTAGTTGCGGAAATAATACGGTAGGGACAGGCAGTTCAATTAGCGTTTCCCCGAATTCTACCACAATCTACTACGTCAGAGCGGAAGGTGATTGTAATCAGACTGCTTGTGTGAGTACAAGTGTAACTGTCAGTTCCACACCGAATCCTTCAGCCAGTAGCAATAGCCCGGTTTGCCAAGGAAATTCAATCAACTTATCAACGGGCACCTACAACAATTACAACTGGAGTGGGCCTAATAACGGTTTTAGTAGTACGAATCAGAATCCGACAATTCCAAATGCTACGCCTGTAGA
>PXTV01000116.1 GCA_003022985.1 Bacteroidetes bacterium SW_11_45_7
GGCGGGCCTTATGGAGATTGCCGATATTTTTGTGGTTAATAAGGCCGATCATGATTACGCAGACCAGTTCGTTCGGCATCTTAAGGAATTGGTGCACGAGAAAACAGCGAACGAGCAATGGTCAATTCCTGTTTTAAAAACTGTAGCTACAAAAAACGAGGGAATCCACGAGGTGGAAGAAGCTATTCAAAACCATTTGGCCTCTTATGTGTTAGCGGAGAAAAAGGTATTGCTAATGGCCTCTAAGGCTTACCAATACCTGCGCGATCACAGGATGAAGGACATCGATAAAGAAAAACTGAAACAGGAGATCGAAAAAAATTGGCACGATCCTGATTTTAATATTTACTCTTTCATGCAAAAACATTATTTTACCAATACAGAAATAACAGATTAACTATGGATGAACCGAAAATTGCTCAGAAAACCCCCTTTGTTCAGGAAACAGAACCGGGCAAATACGCTTGGTGCCAATGTGGCCAAAGCAACAATCAACCGTTTTGTGATGGCTCGCATAAAGGCACTGGCTTTTCACCTGTTGTAACCGAAGTGGATGAAACAAAGAAAATTGCCTGGTGCGGATGCAAGCACTCCGGCAATAAGCCATTTTGTGATGGCTCACACAGCACGTTGTAGCTACATCCTGGTTGATAACACTTCTTCTCAGCCGCGGCTGTCGAGAAACGGATCTTGACGGGCCGTGGCTTTTTTATGGCCACGATTCGGCCTCTTGTTCTTTTTGCCGTAATGTCTCCAATCCTTTCATGTAAAAGCCGCTGCCATCGTAATAGCGTTTGCGGGGATGTTGCTGGCATTCCTTTGAGCAGCAACCTTCGCGTTCATTGGCACAGTTCTCGCAAATGATAAAGTGCTTGTTGCATTCGGGATTGGCACAGTTGATGAGCTTTGTGGTCTCAGTGCCACAGACTTCACACGTAGAGATAACATTTGGGTTCACATCGTTAACGTTGACGGTAATGCGCCTGTCGAAGACATAGCATTGGCCTTCGAAATCCTCCCCTCCTGTCTTTTTGTAGTAATTGATGATGCCGCCATTCAACTGGTAAACGTCATTGAAACCCTTGCGTTTCAAATAAGCAGTAGCTTTTTCACAGCGAATACCACCTGTGCAATAAGCTATAATCTTTTTGTCCTTGTAAGGTTCCAACTCATCAATATGCTGCGGAAAATCCCGGAATTGATCGATGTTAAGGGTCTTGGCATTTTTAAATTTCCCCACATCTGTCTCCAATTTATTACGGACATCCAACACCACCACATCATCCCTGTCCTTTAACTCCCGGAATTTCCCGGGCTCCAGGTGCTGCCCGCTTTCAACATTGGGATCAACATCCTCTTCCTCGTTAAGATCAAACGCCACAATTTCATCCCTGAAGCGCACGTGCATTTTGGCAAAGCTGAACTTAGCAACATCATCTACCTTAAACGTAATTCCTTCAAAAGCGGGCTGATGTTTCAAATGATCCATATATTGCCGGCACTGTTCTTTTGTGCCGGAAACCGTGCCATTTATGCCTTCGTACCCGATCAGAACTCTGCCAACCAACCCAAGCTCCTTGCAGAATTGCAGGTGTTCTTGTGCAAATTCCTCCGCATTAGGTAGCTTGGTGTATTTGTAATAAATCAGTGTTTGGTAGTCAGCCATCGATCCCATCTTACATCTAATGTTTTAAATCTTAACTATTATATTTTATATCTTAAGCCTTATTCACTTCCTTCCTGCATTTTTTCGGTATTCTCGGCTATTTGCAACGATTCAATGATGTTGTCAAGTTCCCCGTTTATAATTTCCTCGAGATTGTAGAGCGTTAACTTGATGCGGTGATCAGTGAAACGACTTTGGGGAAAGTTATAGGTACGGATTTTAGCAGAGCGATCACCGGTAGAGACCATCGATTTGCGGTGTTGGCTCCGCTCTTCCTGGTATTTCCGCAGTTCCTCTTCGTACAGGCGCGAACGGAGTACTTTCAGGGCTTTATCGTAGTTCTGGAGTTGAGAACGCCCGTCCTGGCATTCCACAACAGTGCCGGAGGGTATATGCGTAATGCGCACTGCTGACTCCGTCTTGTTGACATGCTGGCCGCCAGCTCCCGATGCCCGGAAGGTATCTTTCTTAATGTCGGCATCGTTAACTTCCACATCCACTTCCTCGGCTTCAGGTAAAACCGCCACAGACGCAGCCGAAGTATGAACGCGCCCGTGCACGCCAGATTCAAACTTGAGTGTGCCATAAACATTATCACCGGACACACTAAACACAATTTCCTTAAAACCGCCAGCCTGCCCTTCCGTGCTGCTAATCAGTTCTCTTTTCCAGCCCTTTTGCTCAATGTAGCGCGAATACATCCTGTCAAGATCACCGGCAAAGATGCTGGCTTCATCACCACCTGCACCGGCCCGGATTTCAACAATCGCATTCTTGTTATCCTCGGGGTCCCCGGGAATTAACATCTGCTGAATCTCCTGCTCCAACTTATCCTTCTTGTCTTCCAGCTCTTCCAGTTCGGTTTTAGCCATCTCTTTCAATTCATCTTCCTCATCTGATTTCAGGATTTGCCGGTTCGATTCGATATTGTTAAGAATCCCCTGATAGCGCTCGTATGCCTGGACAATTTTCTTGAGTTCTTTGTACTCCTTCCCCAGCTCTGTTGCTTTTTCCTGATCGCTAACCACTTCCGGATCGGAAAGCTGTTTGCCAACCTCTTCGTAGCGTTCCCGAATCCCTTCCAGCCGTGCTATTAAATCCTGAGCCATTGTTAGAACTTCGCTTTTAGCAAGTAGTTGGATCGTTTCAGTTCAATGTATACAAGGGGCGAGCTTGAAGATAGCTTGATCATCATATCCTCACGTATGAACAGAAAACCAACATCTTGAATTCCCATTCGGGTTGTCATGGTCAAGCCCCCTAATCCCCCAAGGCGTACAAAGCTAAGCCATTTTTCCTGCGCAGGAATAGTCTGTTCCTTTCCAGCCGCGCATCCCGAACGGAATCGATGCCGGGAATTTGAATTGTATCTGTTTCAAAGGTTTGGAGATCGTACTTGAACATTGATCCTTTTTTACAATAGACAAGTTTGTTGTTGAGGATTTGAAAATTGGCAATGCCTTTGATGGGAATACGTTTGTGAAAGGATGCGTAGTTGTCAAAAACGTAAATGCCGTGCTGAGGATCGTTTAAATAGACCATGTTGTTCCTTTCAAGCATATAATCAGGGACCACATTTTCATTGAACAATATCGTGAACGGGTCGCTCTTAGCTTTGAGCGAAAGATTACTGGTGACCTTTTTCAGGCGATAGTTCATATGATCGTAAACCCATAAATTGTTGTCGTTGGCAAGGGCAATGGCAGATATTCCGTCAATACCCATTTCGCGGAGGTTGTATTCGCCCATTTGAGAAAGGTTATTGTCGAGCGAAACAACAGTAGAAAAGTCGGGGAAGAAAAGAAGTAACCTGAGCGGGTTACTGGCATCAACGTATTTGAGCTTGCCGTACTTATTATTGCTGAATTCCGCTTTTCTTGTACCGTTTTTGTCGTATTTGATTAGTGTGTTCGTGCCTTGCAATAAATAGAGGTTGTTCAAATGATCTGACGTAAAGGCCCTGTAATCGGCTTTGATGGTTGTTACATACCGAAAACCGGAAGGGGCTAACCCCATCAGGAGCACGAGCAGCAGGATCACCTTACCGGTCTTGAAAAAACTGAATTGCCAGTTGTTGCCCGTCAAAAACTGCATAGGAGTAATAATTGATCCAATCACCAAGGTTGATATAACGGCTATTGGGGTTTAATCGATAATCGATTGGTATGTGACGATGACCGAAGATGAAATAATCGATGTCGTCATGGCCAAGCTTGTACCGGCAGTATTGAATAAGCCATTCATCTTCCTCGCCTCTAAAATCATCGATAACACCTTCTTCGGCATATCTGCTTTTCAATGACCACTTATTAGCAATATTGATGCCAATATCGGGATGCAACAAGCGGAACGCCCGCTGACAAGCATCGTTGGCAAATACTTTCTTGAGCAGTTTATATCCTTTATCCTTTGGCCCCAATCCATCGCCATGACCAATGAGAAATTGCTTCCCCTTTAATGCCGTACGCAAGGGATGATGGTGGACGTCCACACCCAGTTCATCCTGCAAATAGCCAAACGTCCACAGATCGTGATTGCCGGTAAAAAAATGAACGGGTATGCCACTATCACGCAACTCTGCAATTTTGCCAAGAAGGCGGACAAACCCTTTGGGAACAGCATGTCTGTATTCGAACCAAAAGTCGAACACATCGCCTGCAAGGAACAATTCCTCTGCATCGTTCCGGATCCATTCCAGCCACCGGACGATCTTTTGCTCACGCTTACGGCTGCTTTGCCAATCTGGAATGCCCAGATGGAAATCCGAAGCAAAATAGATTTTTGTGCCTTTTGTCATTGGCCTCGGCAATCAAACGATAATGCATCCGTAAATTACGAAGATAAGCTGCTTTTGGCATGCTTTGGTTGCTCATCTATTAAAAACAAGTACAGTTCTTTGGGGCCGTGTGCTCCCAACACTAATGTCTTTTCTATATCAGCCGTCTGGCTGGGCCCTGTGATGAGACTTATCATGGACGGCAGGTTATGCTCATATTGTTTTTTCATTTTTGTCAACCCATCACCAATATCATGAACCAGCTGCTCAGTTTTGGCAATCACAATATGGACAGGCGGAAAAATCGATGCGAGGCGGCCGCTGTATTGCCCGCTCGATACAAGGATGCTTCCTGTTCTTGCAATGAGACTTTCACAACTTGTAATGGCTGCATCAGCTTGATCAACTTGCCAGTCACTTCTTATCGTGGAGAAGCCATATGTTTCAAAAAACTTTTGGAGCACGGGTTCATGACAATATAGCTGCTCCCACTTTTTGTTGTCAACAAGTTCCTGAAGGTTGTTCTTTATTTCATCTTCACTTTCGCAAAAAACAAATAGCCCGTTGTGAGCGGCAAATTGTTCGGCAAATTGAACAGCCAGCTCTTCCTGGCTGTGTTTCATGATTTGGCTGTTCCCCTCTATCTCGGGATACGGCTTGGGATTCTGCTGGATCAGCGCTTGTCTGATGCGCTTGAAAATTTTTTGTTTGGAGGTGGATTCTTGCATGCGCCTATCACATATTGCTTAGCCTGTATTGGATGAAAAAGCAGAACAGGCTGAAAAGGTTGATAAGAATTTCGTTAGGAGATAGCTTGCAAATCATTGCCGATGGATTGCTATCTGTCTTTGATGTCAGCAAGGCAAGCGCTGTCTGTCGTGCTTAGTCAGTTGGCAATAGTGAACCATCAATACAGTTACATGACAAAAAATTGCCATTCATTCTTTTAAGGCGCCTCCACTCCACACACCTGTATCAAATGATTTATGCCACTGTTGTTTTACTGGTTTTTCTTTTGCTCTTCCTCTGTTTGTTCTGGCTGAGATGGGTCGTTTGTTTCGCTATCCTTTTCGATACCATCTTTGGCATCCTGCTTGTCATTCCCGTTGGAAGATGAGCTATTGTCACTGTCAGGTTTCCGGGAATCATCCTCTTCTGTATCCCGGCCATTCCCTTTTGTTCCCTGCGTAACCTGGTTGTGCCATTTGTGAATCTCGTGATAAGGGCTGGGACCCACCAGTTTTTCAAAATCGGCCTGAT
>PXTV01000117.1 GCA_003022985.1 Bacteroidetes bacterium SW_11_45_7
ATCCAAAGCTGTTGAGCTTGCCCGCAAGCACAATACGCGTCTGCATATCCTCCATTTAACCACTGAAGACGAGCTCGCATTATTCGATCATGATAAGCCACTTGAAGAAAAAAGGATTACAGCCGAAGCTTGCGTTCACCACTTGTGGTTTACAAGTGATGATTACGAACGCCTGGGTGCACAAATCAAGTGTAATCCGGCTATCAAAAAGCAAAAGCACCGCGATGCCCTTGTCAATGGTCTTGTCAATAATAATATTGATGTCATTGCCACGGATCACGCGCCACACGCGCTCGAGGAAAAGCACCAAACCTATTTTAATGCACCGGCAGGTATCCCGCTTATCCAGCATCCCCTTTACATGATGCTGGAACTTTACCATCAAAAGAAGCTATCATTGGAGCGGCTTGTTGATAAAATGTGCCATTCACCTGCCGTATGCTTCCAAGTTCAGGAGCGCGGCTATATTCGCGAAGGGTACTGGGCCGATTTGGTGCTGGTGGAGCTTCGCTCGCCCTGGAAGGTCGATTCTTCCAATATCTATTACAAAAGCTCCTGGTCGCCTTTGCAGAACAAGATCTTCAATTCCCAAATTACGCACACCTTTGTGAATGGTCATCTTGCTTATCAGAATGATGGGCAGAAAGCCAGGTTTCACGAAGATCAAATGGGCAGGCCCTTAACTTTCGATGCGCAATAGCTTGTCTCACCTTCTTCGTGTTGATTGTATTATCTAACCTCCGAACATATTGCTACGAATGGACAAAGAGCCGATCTCTGATTTTTTTTACAGGCTGCAGGATGAAATTTGTCAGGAACTTGAGGAATTGGATGCCTACGGACGTTTCCATGAAGATACATGGGAGCGTGATGGGGGAGGTGGTGGCCGAACCAGGGTGCTTACAAAAGGTGACGTCATTGAAAAAGGTGGCGTCAACTTTTCAAAAGTTTACGGCCAGGCAACTGACAAAATCCGCGAGTCGATAGGTGTGAATGGCAATGCGTTTTTTGCAAGTGGATTGTCAATTGTGCTTCACCCTTACAACCCCTTTGTGCCCACCATTCATATGAATATCCGCTATTTTGAAATGGATGACGGCAATGCCTGGTTTGGCGGGGGTATTGATCTGACACCTCATTATATTGATAAGAGCGATGCAGCCCGGTTCCACCAACACTTAAAGAAAGTCTGCGATGACCATCATCCCACTTATTATCCTGCTTTTAAGCACTGGGCTGATGATTATTTTTTCATCAAACACCGCAATGAAACGCGCGGGATAGGCGGCATCTTTTTTGACCGGTTAGCGGCAACGGAAGACATATCGTTGGAGGACCGCTATGCTTTTGTGAAAGATGTTGGTGAAGCTTTCATGCCGGTTTACAAGCCCCTGGTGGATAAACACCGCAATGACAATTACAGCGAGACGCAAAAAGATTGGCAGCTCATCCGCAGAGGGCGCTACGTGGAATTCAACCTGGTTTATGACCGGGGGACGAGGTTTGGCCTTGATAGTGGCGGCCGTATTGAGTCTATTCTGATGAGCTTACCCGAATACGCCTCCTGGCAATACAACTTTCAACCCGAAGAAGGCAGTGCAGAAGCCGAAACGCAGCAGTGGTTGCAAAAACACATCGACTGGCTGGCGTTACTCGACCGACCGACCCCTGACGAACCTATCAAGGAGCGTTAAATCTTATCTGTTTCCTGCCATTCGCGGCTAGTTTTTTTATCCGATGGGCGAAAGAATGCCATTTCAGCAAATCATTTTTAGCTGTTTTTCGTTGTGTTTGTAGAAGTTAGATCAAATCTAATGATTCCGTGACATATGGATGAAACGTACTTCCAACGGCTCAAAGATAAGCTCGACAGGCAGGAATGGCCTGCTGTGTACATGTTTAAGTTTCTGGCGCCCATTGAAAAGTTGCCCGAAATACGAGGGCTGTTCGATAAAGAGGAGTCGAAAACAACAGTTTCCAAAAAGGGAAATTATATTTCGGTGACGTTCACCCCCATGATGTACAACAGTGAAAAGGTGATCGAAACCTACCGCCAGGCTTCACGGATCAAGGGCGTCATGTCATTGTGACCAAGAAAAGCTCTTTTTCAACATGATTGCTCCACACAAAGAGAAATGATCTCAATCTTAAGCAGCAGTCAGATAAGTGCCTTCAGTTTGTGTACTGATCTTTTTGTGCATCACCTTAAACCAAAGAGGCGGGAACAGAGAAAGAAGCATCATACCGGGATAACCGGTGGGTAGCTGGGGACTATCATCAAAATGACGAAGTACTTGGTATTTCCTGCTTGCCTGATAGTGATGATCCGAGTGGCGTGTGAGTTCGAACAATGTGATTCGGCCTACTGTATGATCGGAATTCCAGGAATGACAAGGGTGAACCTTTTCGTACTTGCCGTTTGGTTTTTTATTGCGCAGCAACCCGTAATGTTCGATGTAATTGACCGTTTCAAGAAGCAGGAAACCAACAATGGCAGCACCAACAAAAGCAATGATGCCGAGCCAGCCAAACAAAAGACCTACCGCAACGATAAAGGCGATTTGGATCAAGTGAAAGCGGATCATCTCATTGTGCAAGGATATCACAGGGAGATTTTTCTTTCGCATTCTCTTATTGGCTAACTCCCATGCTGACAGGTAACTATGGATAACCGATCGAACCCAGAAAGCATAGACACTTTCACCATAACGCGCGGTTGCAGGGTCTTCCGGAGTGGCCACCCGCTTGTGATGCCCTCTGTTGTGTTCGATGAAAAAGTGCATGTAGAGGCTGGTTACCAGAAGCGCCTTGGCCAGGTACTGTTCAAAAGGTTTGATTCTGTGCCCGAGCTCATGGGCAACGTTGATGCCTATAATGCCACAACTCATTCCCATACTCAATGTCATCCCCACAAATTCAAAAGGGGTGACACCACCCGTTATTCGTATCAAAAAATAAACCAGTAAGAAATATTGGATAGGCACATTCAAATAAAGGAGATAGTCGTAAATGCGTTTGTGCTTTTTTTCTTCTTCTTCTTGAGGGGAGGGGTTTTCCGGTCGTTCAGGGATGATCAACTCCAGAAGAGGAATAAACCCAAAAAGAAAAACAGGTGAGAAATAGGACATAAAACCACCAATGTACAAAGACAGAAAGGTGGATAGTGGAGCTACATATTCTGCACTATATTTAAAATCCTTAAGTTTGAAATCGGCAATCATCATTTTGTTTTTATCAGTAACGGAAAATTGGTATCAGTATAATTGGCATCATTGTCATCCTATGCCAAATCTAAGGAAAAATGAGTAGGCTATAAACTATTAGTAGAAAAATAGTTTTTTAGTTCTTGAGTGTATGGGACGCAAACCTGTCGATAAACAACGTGTAGAAGATCCGGATAAAAAACGAGCATTTGTTGAGGAATTGATGCCCATTTTACAAGCCAATATTATCCATGCAGAAATTGTGAGCTGCAAGCTTGAAAAGCTCAGGGCTGTTGTTCCCATCATCAATGATACCAGTATTCCTTATTTGGAGCGCTATTTAAGGGCTGTAAGGCTATTTATCGATAATTTCCACGGCATTTCTACAAAGTTTCTTTCTGATGTGAAAGAGTTTTATCCGGCTGTTTGGGATCAAATCGACCAATTCCGGGAACACATGAATACGTTGGTTGGCCAGTTTTATCAAGAAGGAATTGATAAAGGTGTTTTAAAGGATGTCAATCCTGCAGTACTCATCATGAGTGATCAGCTCTTTTTCACGAGGTTGATCGATCCGGATTTTTTACAGAACCATAATTTAACCATTGAGGAAGTGTTCCGGGATTATTTCAAGGTTAAACTCGAGGGGGCAATCAGTAAAGATGCCGTTAGCGAGGAACTGTCACAGGAGATCGACAACATCATGAATAACCTGTCCAATGAAAAAGCAGGATGAGTAAAAGAATTGTTTGGCGGGATACTGCAAAGGAAGTAATTCCCCGTTCCTTTATTCGCCACAATACATGCACCCCTCAAAGGCCTGTTCTGTTTCTTTCTGTTTTTCTGATCCTACATTGAGGACTTGTTGCTCCCCGGAGCGATTCCTGTAAATTGTAATGCCTTTGCAATGTTGTTCCCGGGCCTGTAAATAAGCCCGTTCCACATCATTACCTGTCGCTTTTTCAGCTAGTACTCCGTTCAGAAATTAGATTGACTTTTTCGAAATTTCTTTACCTTTGTCTAAAAAGACATGGGATACAAGAAACGTGGTCAAATCAAATGCGCTGAA
>PXTV01000118.1 GCA_003022985.1 Bacteroidetes bacterium SW_11_45_7
TTCGGCTTCAAATTTGCCATGAAGACACTGGCAGGTGGCCGCATTGGCATTGCAGCCCAGGCATTGGGGATTGCATCAGGTTCTCATGAATTGGCCCTTGCCTATTCCAAAGAGCGAAAAGCTTTTGGCAAAGAAATTGCCAAACACCAGGCCATTCAATTTAAACTTGCCGAGATGAGTACTGATGTTGAAGGCGCACGCCTGTTGTGTTACAAAGCTGCCTGGCTCAAAGATCAGGGCAGGGACTACGCTCAGGCAAGTTCAATCGCTAAGGTGCATGCATCTGAAACAGCTATGCGGAATGCCACAGAAGCTGTCCAGATTCATGGCGGCTATGGTTACGTCAAAGAATACCATGTTGAGCGCCTCATGCGCGATGCCAAGATCACTCAAATTTATGAGGGCACCTCAGAGGTGCAGCGGATTGTCATCGCGCGCGGGCTTCTCGATGACTGATCTGTTTGACATTGTTGGTGTTTTATATGAGTCTATTGCATCAAACTTCCAAGAACTCCTTCAAAATTGTTGTGGCAATAAGGAGTGTAGTAAGGAGATGTGATGAGCTTGCCATTTACCTTTCGTTATAAAGGGTAAATGGATAACCGGAAGTAAGCAATCACTATCTCATAGTTAACGGTACCTTCATGGATTTTTTAGTGATGAAAAATCATTCATTTTTTCTTATATTGTACCATCCAGACATCTTACATGGTGATTTGCAATTAACAATTAGCTATTAAAAACAATGGCAATGCAGCATCACACCATCAATAATCAACAACTTGCTCAAAAGTTGGCAGGGAGTGGCGTTACCATTTCCAATGTTACAGTAAATTGCCCAACTGGTCCTGATGGGCCTTCCCACGGTTTCTTCGATGCATCCAATGCCAATTTGAACCTTTCCGATGGGTTACTATTGACTTCCGGTGCTATATCCAATGCAGTTGGTCCTAATGATGGCACATTGGGAAGTACGGACAATAACGCGCCCGGTGACCCCGATTTGGATGCGATTGTTGCTCCTCAATCCACGAATGATGCATGCGTTTTTGAATTCGACATCGAGCCCTTAGGTGACACATTAACGTTTAACTATTCGTTGGGCTCAGAAGAGTATCCGGAATTTGTTTGTTCGGATTTTAACGATGTCTTCGGCTTTTTTATCTCAGGCCCGAATCCAAATGGGGGCGCCTACAATAAAAAAAACATTGCAACAATCCCGAACACAACGATTCCGGTTGCTATCAACTCCGTCAATAATGGTAGCCCGGGTTCCGGCTATCAGGGTTCAAATTGTACTTCTTTAAATTATTCGCAATATTACATTGACAATGGGGATGGCTCTACAGCTCCTCAGAATACAGATTCTACAGTTGTCAGGTATGATGGTTTTACGGATGGATTGTTTGTTAAGGAAAATGTAGTGCCGTGCCAAACGTATCACCTCAAACTTGCTGTAGCTGATGTTGCTGACAATATCTATGATACAGGTGTTTTTCTGGAGGCGGAAAGTATTGTGAGTACAAATGTAGATGTAACAGGTGGAACAACAGCAGGTTCAGGTTTTCAGAATGCAGTTGAAGGCTGTGTTGACGGCCTGTTTACTTTTACACTTGATCAAGCTTTACAGGATACCAATGTTGTGAACTTTGATATAGGTGGTACAGCAACAAATGGCACTGATTATGCCACAATACCGGATAGTGTTGTATTTCCGCCTGGCGATACCGTACAGGAAATCGATATTGAGGCTTTTGCTGATGGCATTTCAGAACCTATTGAAAGCGTACAGCTATATCTCTTAAACCAGTGCAATAATCAGCCCTATGATACGGCAGAAGTTTTTATTCAGGATACAGTGGGCGTCTCAACAGGTCGCCCTGACTCACTTATCCTCTGCCTCGGAGAATCCGTTCAATTCGATGCCAGCGGTGGCATATCTTATAACTGGAGTCCGCCAAACTGGCTTAGTTCCACGACAGGAGAAGACCCTATTGCTACTCCCGATTCCTCTATCACTTATACTGTTTCCACACAATTAGGCGGTTGTGTTGATTACGATTCAACTTACATCGAAGTTGTCCCGGCCAATTATTCCGTCAATCTTCAGCCCGATACCAATCTTTGCCTCAATCAGTCCGCTCAACTTGACCCGAATGTTCAGCCCCCCGGCACTTACGACTATAGCTGGTCCCCTCCTGAAGGGTTAAGTGATACCAGCATTGCTAAGCCCATAGCATCACCAACCGACTCCACAACGTATTATGTTGATGTGAGCAACACCCAATGTACGTTGTCCGATACTATTGATGTGAATGTAGTTGGCGTAGCGCCTAACATCAATGCAGTAGCTGACAAAGATACCATTTGTCCCGGTGCAGATGTAGAATTATCCGTTACAGCCAATCCGGCAACGTGCGGGACCAATAATTCTTCTTGTACAGGCACTATAAGCAACACAACACTCGGCAGCAACAGCAATCCCATAAGTGATGGCACACCTTACAAGGGTTTGTATGAGGATTCCCGTGTTCAGTATCTGATACGGGCTTCTGAGCTTAATGCTATGGGGCTCGATGGTGGTGTTATCAAGGAAATTGCCTTTGATATTGCCGCAAAAAATAGTACAGCCCCGTATAACGATTTTACGATCAAAATGGGATGTACCTCTCTATCTGACTTTTCGTCACAAAGCGATTTCGTCTCCGGTCTTGATGTTGTTTTTACGCCTAAGCAGGTTAGCACTACAAATGGCTGGAACACCCATGTTCTGGATAATGAATACGACTGGGACGGCACTTCCAACCTGATTGTAGAAGTCTGTTTTGACAACACGGACTGGACCGGTGACGATGAGGTTAACTCCACCTCAACACCCTTCACATCTGTCATGTATAACTTTGGCGATGGCTTGAGTGGTTGTAATATCACTTCATCTTCAACGGTTAATTTTAGCCAATCAAGTGACAGGCCCAACATCCGCATTGGTGTTTGTCATACCGATCTCTCCAATGCCATTTATTCATGGTCACCATCATCTGCAGTCAATAACGATTCTGCTCAAACCACAACGGCCAATCCATTTCAGACAACCACTTTCCAGGTAGAGGTTGATAATGGCGCTGGATGTATAGCGAACAGTAGTGTGACTGTTGCCACAGACACAAGCTTGTCTGTTACCGCTGAACCCGATACGAGTGTTTGTCCCGGAAAATCGGTCCAGCTCAATGCTACAACGCAGGGCACGCCCGGTCCTGCTCCACTTAATTGCGGCACCAATGGTTCGGGTTGCTCCTCACCTTCTTCAAACACCGTTGGCACAGGCACTAATGCAACGACCACTCCCTCACCTTATATAGGCAATAGCAATGGTGGCACCAAAGCAAGGATGCAATTCATCTACAGGGCATCAGATTTAAACGCCCAGGGCGTTCAAGCCGGCATTATTTCATCGATATCTTTTGATGTGGCTACAGACCAAAGCCCGGATTCTTTCCGGAATATGACCATCCGGATGGGGTGCACCAGTAAAAATAGCTTCAGCGATCCCGACAGTTTTATCACAAATCTTAGTACCGTCCGTGCTTCTTCCAATTTTGTCACGTCAGCAGGGTGGAATACACACCAACTCGATAATACATACGATTGGGACGGGTCATCAAATCTGGTCGTTGAAATTTGCTACACAACTTCCCAAAATGGCCAAAGTGGCGGTGGGGGAAGTGACTTGATCAATACCTCCTCTACCGGTTATAATTCCGTTATGTTCCGTAATGACCAATTTGGATCAGGTTCCGGGTGCAGTTTTAACTACGATAATGTTACTACAACCATTAACGATAATCGGCCTAACATTCAATTGGAAATGTGCGACCCACCACAAGGTCAATTCAGTTACACTTGGGCGCCTTCCACAGGATTGGATAGTGCCAATACACAATCACCGGTTGCTACAGTGTTTAGTAGTACGGATTACGTTGTTAGTGTAACGGATGGGAATTGTACAGCACGCGATACGGCCACAGTTACCATAGATCCCGGTTATACGCTTACTGTAGACGGCAACAGCATTGGTTGCACAGGCAACCAGTTTGGCACTGTCTGGGCCACAGCTTCGGGTGGTGTGACACCT
>PXTV01000119.1 GCA_003022985.1 Bacteroidetes bacterium SW_11_45_7
TGTCGTTAAACTCGATCTCCTGTGCGTGCAGTGAACGGCCGGACGTCTGGATGTGGTACTTCAGCTTTTGCGACCGCTCGTTGGCGCCATACTTGTAGCGCATAGCTTTAGCCCAGATTCTGCGGGCTACCCTGCCAATCACAGCATACTCGGGGTCGATGCCGTTGGAGAAAAAGTAGGAAAGATTCGGGGCAAATTCATCAACGTCCATGCCGCGCGACAGGTAGTACTCCACGTAGGTGAAGCCGTTGGCCAGCGTGAAGGCGAGCTGTGTGATGGGGTTCGCGCCCGCCTCGGCAATGTGGTAGCCCGAGATAGAGACCGAGTAAAAGTTGTGCACATTGTTGTCGATGAAGTACGCCTGGACATCCCCCATGAGTTTAAGGGAAAACTCTGTGGAGAAGATACAGGTGTTCTGCGCCTGATCTTCCTTCAGGATATCGGCTTGCACCGTCCCGCGCACTTGTGAAATAGTATCTTCTTTAATCTTTTCATAGGTCTCCTTGTCAAGCACCTGGTCGCCCGTCACGCCAAGCAGCATCAAACCGAGGCCATCATTACCATCGGGCAGCTCCCCTTGATAGTGGGGCTGCCGGGCATTCCGGCTATTAAATATCTCATCGAGCTTCTTCTGCACCTCTTCCTCCAGGCCATTCTCCTTGATATAGCGCTCACACTGCTGATCAATTGCTGCGTTCATGAAGAAGCCCGTAATGATGGCAGCCGGCCCGTTGATGGTCATGGATACGGACGTCTTGGGAGCAGCAAGGTCAAAGCCGGCATAGAGCTTCTTGGCGTCATCCAGGCAGCAGATGGAGACGCCCGCGTTACCGATCTTGCCGTAGATATCCGGCCGGTGAGCCGGGTCCTCACCATAGAGTGTTACTGAATCAAAAGCCGTTGACAACCGCTTAGCTGCCATATCGTAGGTGAGATAGTGAAAACGCTTGTTGGTCCGTTCCGGGCCTCCTTCGCCTGAAAACATGCGGGTGGGTTGTTCGCCTTCTCGCTTAAACGGGTACACTCCTGCTGTGAATGGGAAAGCGCCCGGCACATTTTCCTGTAAGTTCCAGCGGATAATCTCACCCCATTCCTCGTATTTTGGAAAAGCGATTTTAGGGATTTGTTGGTGAGAAAGCGTTTCCTTGTGTGTCTTTACGTTAATCTCTTTGCCGCGCACATGGAATGTGTAATGCTCCTGCGCATAGGCGTCTTTTCGCTCTTGCCAGGAATCGAGTACTTGCCTGGCTACATGGTGAAGTTGCTCCTGCACAGCATTGTATGTCTCCTGCAGCTTTTGGACGGTCTCGTCCTCTTCCCCGTTTTGTTCTTTTATGGTCTCGATCGATTTTTCCAGCGAGAACAGCTTTTGGCCAATTTTGGCTTGTTCATCCACCCACTCATCGTAGCTGCGGTTATTTTCGGCAATTTCAGCAAGATAGCGCACGCGGTTGGGCGGAATGATGTGGATCTTTTCGGATTCGCCTTCCCCGGTGATCACCCCTTTTGAAGGGATATCCACCTCTGTTTTCTCCACGATCTGATCCATCAGGGCCCGGTAGAGCTTATTCATGCCGGGGTCGTTGAACTGGGATGCGATGGTCGTGTAGATGGGGAGCTCCTCATCTTTTGCTTCAAAAAGATGGTGATTGCGTTTATATTGCTTGCGGATGTCACGGAGCGAGTCCTTAGCTCCTTTCTTATCAGCTTTGTTAAGTGATATAATGTTGGCAAAATCCAGCATGTCGATCTTTTCGAGCTGGGTTGCCGCCCCGTAATCGGGCGTCATCACATAAAGCGACAAATCCGAATAATCCACAATCTCGGTATCCGACTGCCCAATCCCTGATGTTTCGAGGATGATCATGTCGTAGCCGGCCACTTTGACAACATTAAGAGCATCTGTGATATAGCCTGATAGAGAAATGTTGGGTTCCCGTGTGGCCAGCGAGCGCATATACACCCGATCGCTGTTGATGGCGTTCATGCGGATGCGGTCGCCAAGGAGAGCGCCTCCGGTTTTGCGTTTGGATGGATCCACGGAAATGATGGCGATGGTCTTATCATCCACGTCCATCAAAAAACGCCTTACCAGTTCATCGACCAGCGAGGATTTGCCTGATCCGCCAGTGCCAGTTACTCCCAGAATGGGCGTTGTGATTTTTTCAGCTTGCTTTCTGATTTCATCGAGCCGTTGCTTAGCTGCTTCCGGGGCATTTTCAGCTGCTGAAATCAAGCTTGCGATGGATTGAGTGTCTCCTTCTCCAAGCTTATCCACTTCGCCATTAAGGTCCTTGCCGGTTGGGAAGTCGGACTTTTTGAGCAAATCGTTGATCATGCCCTGAAGCCCCAATTGACGGCCATCATCGGGCGAATACAGCCGGTCGATACCGTAATGATGAAGCTCATCGATTTCATTGGGCAGGATGGTGCCGCCACCGCCACCAAAAATCTTGACGTGGCCGGCTCCTTTCTCCCGGAGCAGATCGTGCATGTATTTAAAGTACTCCACGTGGCCACCCTGATAAGACGTGACAGCAATTGCCTGGGCGTCTTCTTGTAAGGCGCAATCCACAATCTCCTGCACTGAGCGGTTATGGCCAAGATGAATGACTTCAGCTCCGGAGGATTGAATGACCCGCCTCATGATGTTAATGGTAGCATCGTGCCCATCGAACAAAGAAGCGGCCGTAACGACACGGATTTTGTTGGTCGGCTTATAAACCTCTTTAGATTGCATAGTACTCGTTTTTCATCTAACTGATTATATGCCACTCCCGATGATCTCATCGGGAGGCACGAAGACACACTAAGAGAATGGGAACAAAAGGAATTACTCGAAAAAATCTTGGTGTCTTGGTGTTTTAGTGGCGAAAAAAAGCGCGGTTGATCAATAACGCTGCACCATTCAAAGGTACAAAATTCACCCTGTTTACGATTTGTGGATAACTAAGCTTATAATAATGATTATATGTTAAGGGAAGTGTTTAACTTTGCGGGAATCGATAGAAAGTTTAAGATGCAAGATATAAGATTTGACGGGCGTTTGACCCAATCTTATATTTTACATGTGATATCTTAAATCTGTCCCGATGGAACTACAGGTCGATTACGACAAGCTCCGGCAATACGCCACTCAAACCCGCAGGGATATCCTGCGGATGACGAATGGTGCGAATTCAGGTCACCCGGGTGGCGCTCTGGGATGCACCGAGTTTTTCATCGCCCTTTACTATGTCATTCTTGAACACAATCCCCGGTTTGACATGGACGGGATTGGGGAGGATCTCTTCATCTTGTCGAATGGGCATGTGTGCCCCGGTTGGTACAGCGTAATGGCCAGATGGGGCTATTTTCCGGTTGAAGAATTAAGCACTTTCCGGAAGCGAGATTCCCGCCTGCAAGGACACCCCGCTACTGCTGAAGGGCTTGAAGGTGTTCGGATTGCTCGGTGAGTTGGAAGAAGGCCAAAATTGGGAAGGTATGATGTTTGCCAACCACCACAAGGTTGATAATATTATCGCTACCATTGACTATAACAATGCCCAGATCGATGGGCCAATGGAAGAGGTAATGTCGCTCGGTGACCTGAAGTGGAAGCTGGAAGCGTTCGGTTGGAAAGTATTGGAGATGGACGGTAACGATATGAAAGATGTGATCGAAACCTTGCAAGCAGCCCGTCTTCTAACCGGCAAAGGCCAGCCCATATCCATTATTATGAAAACCGTTATGGGCAAGGGAGTCGATTACATGGAGAACGACTACCGCTGGCACGGAAAGCCGCCCAATGATGAACAACTCCAGGCTGGCTTAGAGCAATTAGAAGAAACTATCGGGGACTATTAGCGCAACATCCGTTCCGGTTTCTTCGTTGGTTGCAGTGAATTGAATGCTATTTTGCTACTTATCGGCAGATAGACATCACTCATTTTTTGCCATCTTTACATTAATGCAGGGGCATTCAATAGCCAATTCTTTCAACCAACTGATCTCGATCGTTAACGTGTATCTCATCAGATCATTTGCATTTTTTCCCGCCATTTTTAGCAACAATGGCAGGGCATCAGCTCTGAGTCATCTCTCAACTGTCATCATCAGTACAGTTATTTCCACCCTTTTTCTTTTCTCATTTCTGAGCGGAAATGCACAGACCCGGGAACCCCACAAGGCCGAGAAAACACGCATTTTGTTTTTGCTGGATGCAAGTGGCAGCATGAACGCCAAGTGGGAGGGGCAAAAGATGTTTAACGTGGCGCGCCAGCTTTTAACTGATATTGTGGACAGCGTACAGATCGCCACTGACAATGTTGAGTTTGGTCTCCGTATGTATGGCCATCAATCGCCTCGTAAAGAAAAAGATTGCCGGGATACCAAATTGGAAGTGCCATTTGGCAGTGAAAATGCTGAAGCGATCAATCGAGCAATGAAGAATGCAGATCCTCAAGGCTGGACGCCTATTGCTTATTCCTTATTTCAGGCGGCTAAGGATTTTCCCGGGAAGAGCTCACGTGTCAAGAATGCGCTTATATTGATAACCGATGGCCTGGAAACTTGTGATGGTGATCTCTGTGCCGCCGGGCGTCTGCTACGCAAGAAAAGGGTAACGCTCAAACCGTTCATTATCGGTATGGGCTTGGGTGACCAGGAGGAGTATTTCGATTGTGTGGGGCAATATTACGATGCCTCCAAAGCGGAAGGATTCAAAAAGGTCTCAAACCTTGTAGTCTCGCAATCACTTGGCAACACCACAACCCAGGTCAACTTACTCGATAAGAATAACCAACCGACAATCACAAATGTACCCATGACCTTTTATGACGCCTATTCAGGGCAGGTTCTTTATAATTTTATCCATACGCTCGAT
>PXTV01000120.1 GCA_003022985.1 Bacteroidetes bacterium SW_11_45_7
CGCAAAAATCCTGTTTTGTTCTCAAAAACCTGGTGATAAACCGGTAGCTCGATTTGTGGTTGTTTATCAGCTTTACCTGCGTCAGGGAGGATCGTATCCCGGTAGTCGTCCCCTTGGGAAAACGTTTTATGATATTCATCCGTGTAGTCGATGGCAATATCGAAACCCAAGAGTTCTATGATAAGCATCAGCAGGGAATGATTGAATTCGTAAAGATAAGTGTAATGCTGCTCGTAAAACGTGGCAATCCGGTCTTCGTAGAACTCGAAATAGGGGGAGCTGCGGTAACATGAGCACAAACTCTGCCAGTGATTTTTCTGCCAGTCCTGCTCATAGGCAATTTGCGTATCCCTGTAGTACATGCGATGGCTCTTCCCGCCTAAAACAGGAATGGTGAGACGAAGGGCGCCATGAGGTCCGGCAATGTAGCAGCGGTTGCGATAAGTTGATTTATTGAAGGAATCCCCGCTTTCTATCACAACTTTGTGGTATTGTGCCAATAAAACGAAATAAGAGATGGGAGGAAGGTATTGTAAATCGATCAGTAACTGTTGCATGATTTGTTGACCGAAACTTTTTGCAAAGGTAATTGGTAATTATCAATAGAAGCGCAACAGCAATGAGCACAAGAAATTTGCTCTTGATGAAGGGTGCCATCACTATTGTTGATAGCTTCAGCTAATATGATGCCAAAAGAATGGGGAAACAAGCCTGTCGTTTTCCTTATATTCGTATAAATGTTTGGTAGGTCTTTTGGCCTTTGGAAAATCCTGCTTATCATGAAAAAACACTTCTTTGCATTATTCTTGCCATTCCTTTTTCTGGCTCTTGCCGGCAGTTCTCAGGACAATATGGAAGTGCATCTGCGGCAATGCCAATTTTTTGCACCGCAAAAGGGCACTTATGTGGAAACGTATCTGATGATCCCGGGCAATCAACTACAGTATCCCCGCAACCAGGAAGGGAAGTTCCAGGGAGCTGTTGAGGTTACAATGTATTTTGAACAGGATGGGCAGGTTCAGGCCGTAGAGAAGTATAACTTAAAGAGCATGGCGCTGGAGGATTCAGTGTTTGTACAAGATGGCCTTGTGGATCAGAGGCGCTTTTTGCTCGATCCCGGCACCTATCATTTCAAAGCCACATTCAAGGACGTTCATCAACCGGAGCTCACCCATACCATTACCGATACGGTCAAAGTCTCTGCCCCTGACCAGCAACAAGTGGCCGTTTCCGGCATTCAAACACTTGAGAACTTTTCCCAAAAGGAAGAGGAGACGCAGTTCAATAAGCACGGCTATGAGCTGGTGCCCAAGGTCACCAACTTCTATCCAAAAGGTTCCGACAAGCTTCGGTTTTATGCTGAAATCTACAATACTGATGAGAAGTTAGGGGATGAGCAATTCCTGACCACTTACTATATCAAAAATTATCAAAGCGGTAAGGTATTAGATGAATATGGGGGGTTTCAGAAGATGGAAGCTGGTGATAGGAAGGTATTATTGAAGTCGATTTCCATTGAGGACCTCGAAACAGGAAATTACAACCTCGTGATTGAGGTGGTGGATCAAAACAAGACGCTCCTTGCCAAACAGTCTTTCTTCTTCCAGCGCAGCAATCCCGCCCAAACTTCCGATTATTCCACCAAAATGGCCGGACAAGATATCGAGAACTCCTTTGTGAAAAATTTTGGTAAAGAGGAAGTTGCTTACCAGTTGGAGTCGATGGCGCCCATTGCTAATGCCAGGAAAACAAGGCAGATTTACCAGCTCCTGAGGAATGATGCTGACAAGGAGACCATGCAGCGCTTTATGTTGCGCTTTTGGCAAAACCGCGACCCTGCCGATCCCTATGGAGCTTGGTACCAATACTCCAAGAAGGTGGAGGAGGTTAATAAGCATTTTGAAACCCCCCAGCGGCACGGCTTTGAAACCGAGCGCGGGCGTGTTTACCTGCAGTATGGTGCGCCTAACGAAATCATCTCCTCACCGCGCGAACCGGGCGGTGATCCGTACGAGATCTGGCATTACGATCAACTCGAGAATCAGGGCACGGCCAAATTCGTCTTCCATGATGAAGACCTTGTAACGAACAACTATAAGCTGATCCACTCCACTGCCAATGGTGAGATCAAGAACGAGAACTGGAAAAGTAAGATTTACAACACTTTCCCCGGTGATGATTCCGATATGAAGCAGGGAAAGTCAGGCGGCCAGGACCACTTTGGGCGCAGTGCCGATGAATACTTCGATGAATAAAGCATGAACTTCCTCGCCTATCTGCTTTTTCTCCTCTTTGCTTACCCCTTGTCGATCCTGCCGTTTAAGGTTCTTTACTCTTTGGCTGATGGATTGTACGGGATTCTTTACAAGGGGATTGGTTACAGGAAGAAGGTGGTGCGCCAAAACCTTGCCAATGCTTTTCCGGAAAAACCTGAAAGCGAGCGGCTCCGCATTGAACAGCAATTCTATCGGCATCTCTGCGACCTGATTGTCGAGAACATCAAGATGCTCACCATCTCAAGGGCAGAGGTTGTGAAGCGGTGCACCTTTGACAACCCCGACCTTCTCCATCAATATTACCGGGACGGGAAGAGCTTAACAGCTGCCGTAGCGCATTACAATAATTGGGAGCTTGGTGGTTTGAGCTTGGCCCTTCATTCGCCACACAAAGTGCTGGCTATCTACAAACCGCTTGCCAATCCTTGGTTCAATCGCTTTATCCAGCGCTTTCGCAAGCGATTCGGCTCATATTTGGTATCTAAAGAGACAGCTGCAAGAACCCTCCTTCAGCATCGTGACGACCTGACCATGTCGGTTTTTATTACGGACCAGACGCCCCTTCATGTGGAACAAGCCCATTGGACAACATTCCTTAATCAGCCCACACCTGTATTTCAGGGGCTTGAGCGGATAGCTCGTAAAACGGATGACCCTGTGGTATTTTGCCACATGAGAAGAAAAACGAGGGGATACTATTCGGTGAAGCTGATCGAGGTCACCAAACACCCGTCTCAAACAGAAGAGGGAGATATAACAGAGACCCATACAAAACTGCTGGAACAGATCATCGCAGAGCATCCTTCGGCCTGGCTATGGTCCCACAGGCGGTGGAAGCGCTCGCACCGTGCACCACAGCACATGAATTACGGCAAACAGTAAGGGCGCTTGTTGGCATTGTTGGGTGAAAGATGAGAGCACGCCTTACCAATCATCGTCCTCATCGTCCTCCAAAGATTGATTCATTGTATCCTTGAGGTCAGTAATAAGCTCATCCATCTTCTCATGAATCTGCTTTAAATAATCTTTGTATCCCTCTTTATAGCTTCCTTCTCCGGTAATCCATTGATTGATGAACAACCGGGGCGATTGCTGCTTGAAGATTTCCGTTATTTTGTACTTGTAACGGCCTTCTTTTACTTGCACATCAATATCGTATTTGATGAGG
>PXTV01000121.1 GCA_003022985.1 Bacteroidetes bacterium SW_11_45_7
TGACTACGTTTTTCTTGCAGCAGCTAAAGTGGGTGGTATTCAAGCCAACAATACCTATCGCGGTGAATTCATCTACGAAAATCTCATGATCCAGAATAACGTCATCCATGCGTCCTATCTGAGCGGTGTCAAAAAGCTCGCATTCCTGGGTTCATCGTGTATTTACCCTAAAAAGGCCCCACAGCCCATGAAGGAAGAGCATTTGCTTACGGGCCCGCTTGAACATACAAACGAACCGTACGCTGTAGCCAAAATAGCGGGCATCAAGATGTGCCAAGCCTATCATGATCAATACGGCTGTCATTTTATCTCGCTTATGCCCACAAACCTTTACGGCCCGCACGACAATTACGATCTCGAAACGTCTCATGTTTTGCCCGCCTTGTTGCGCAAAATGCACGATGCAAAAATCCAGGGGCAACCGAGTGTTGAAATATGGGGTTCCGGCCAACCAATGCGGGAATTTTTACATGCAGATGACCTGGGCGATGCTTGTTACTTTTTGATGCAAAACTATAATGACCCCGGCATCATCAATATTGGCACGGGTAAAGATATCAGCATAGCTGAGCTGGCTTCGCTTATTCAAGAGGTTGTTGGTTACAAGGGCGAGCTGATGTACAACACTGACATGCCCGATGGTACACCCCGGAAACTGCTGGATGTATCAAAAATGAACGAGTTGGGCTGGCGTCACACTATAAGTCTAAGGGAAGGGATTGAAAGGGCCTATGAAAGCATGAAACAAGAAGTGTACGCTGACGAGCTCTATTCCTAATGATGATTGGTTTATCCTTGGTTTTCTTCGGAAGTGTTTAATAGCTTAACCAAGCGGCAATAGGATTTACGCTCTTTAGTGTAAAAACACACAATGTCCATAATGGAATAGATCAGTTTTAGGCCAAGGCCACCTTTTTGCTTCTCTTTTATCACTTCTGCAATTTCCTTTTCCACCTTCTCTTCTTCCGCTATATCGAACAGGCCAATATCATGTATATCGATGGATAAGCGTCGTTAAGGTTTAAATCGATCTGAATGGACTTACTCTCATCACCCGCGTGGCCGTGTATAATAGCATTGGCTATAGCTTCATCTACGGAGAGAACAATTTGGTTTTTTTCAGTATCAGCAATAGTAACACCACTTAGGAAGTCTGTGATAAAAGCCCGAATTTCTTCCTGAGCTTTATGGGAGCATATGGTTGTGAGGTTAGCTTTCATCTAATATTTGCTGCACTTTTTCCTTATTCTCTACAATGGTCATGAGGTTCTGCAAGCCAAGGATCTGAAAGACATTGTAAACCTTGTTATTCATGTTGTAAAAAATAAATTTCCCTTCCTTGCTTGTCAGCTCATCCATGTAAGAGACAAAAACTCCTAACCCTGCTGATGAGATATACTCAAGATCGACACAATCGATACAAACTTTGTGATAGCCATTGGCAATTGCATTTTTAATAACGTCATCAAGCTCAACTGCAAGGTTGACGTCCAATTCGCCATCGATTTTAAGTTCGAGAATGTCACCTTGATAACTCTCAGTGATCTTCATGGGTTACAGGTTTTTACGACAAAAATCCGGAAATGTTTCTCTTCCGGTAAAAGTTAGCAAATAAAGTAAAGCAGCCTATTATCACGATACGTGTGAATTGTTTGTCAAGTGCAATAGTGATGATGACAAACAATCAATTCTATGATATAGACGAATCGATCACCGTTTTGATTGTTATAAAGAAATGAATTTCTCAACAAATGAAAAAACAAATGATATAGTAATTCATATCTTCTTCATCAATTCGTATTGATACGTATTTATTTTTGCAGCGAGTCCTTTCTTATAACCGATACAACCCGAGTTGCTAAAGCTGAGATACATGGGCAGACGTCAGAAGCACCTTAAGCAAGTTGAAATTAAAGACCTGTCCTCAGAAGCGAAAGGGGTTGGCCGTGTCAATGACAAAGTTGTATTTGTTGATAATACCATTCCCGGTGATGTTGTTGACGCCTGGATCTATAAGCGCAAAAAGAAGTTCAGCCACGCACGACCCCTTCAATTTCATCAATATTCAGCCAATCGCATTACGCCATTTTGCAAGCATTTCAATCATTGTGGTGGCTGTAAACTGCAACATCTTCCTTATGATCAACAACTTCTATACAAGCAGCATACCGTTAAAGCAGCTTTTGAGCGGATAGGCCATCTTTCGTTTCCGCCATTGCACGAAATTTTAAGCGCCCCCTCTACACGTCACTACCGGAACAAGCTCGAGTTCACATTTTCCAACAAACGCTGGCTAACGGAAGAGGAAATTCATAGTGAGCGGGTTTTTACAAACAGGGATGCTCTTGGTTTCCATGTTGCCGGGCACTTTGACAAGGTGCTCCGGATTGAAGAATGTTATCTGCAGCCCGATCCTTCTAATGCAATCAGAAATGAAGTGGCAAATTACGCGAAAGACCAGGGGCTTACCTTTTATGACATTGCCGAGCATCACGGTTTGCTGCGTAACCTGGTGATACGCACATCTTCTAAAAACGTTCCCGGGCATTACTTCCACGCAATACTTGATCAATGAGAAGAAAAACGATTCCTATCACGATCTACCTGCCCATACCTATGCCGGTAAAGATCACATTCTTGAAAAGCTGGGTGGCCTACCATTCAAAATTGGTGCAAAGTCATTTTTTCAGACCAACACCCGGCAAGCAGAGAACCTGTATCAAACTATCAAACAATTTGCCGGCAATCTCCAGAACAAAGTTTTCTACGATCTTTACAGTGGCCCGGGAAGCATCACGTTGTATTTGGCTCAAGCAGCTTCTTTCGGAGTAGGCATTGAGGAGGTTGAAGAAGCTGTTGCAGATGCCCGCGAAAACGCAGAATTGAACAAAATCAGTAATGTTGATTTTGTCAAGGGAGATGTGCGCCATGTATTGACAGACGAGTGCCGCAAGCGCTATGGTTCGCCTGATCTTATCGTTCTCGATCCACCACGGGCTGGCATTCACAAGGATGTTGTAAAAACGTTGCTAACATTAGCACCGCCTCAAATCATCTATGTGAGCTGTAATCCATCCACACAAGCAAGGGATTTGGCATTATTAACCGAAAATTATGACATAGAAGCAGTTCAGCCGGTGGATATGTTTCCGCACACGCCTCATATAGAAAATGTTGTTTCTTTGCAGTTGAAAAACGGATAAGCATGGCAGATGCTCAACAGCAAAATGAAGGCAATCCGGTACTCGAAGCGCTCCGGAATGATGTGCGTATTTACGCGGATACCATTAAGGAAATTGCCAATGAAATTATGAGTAACGAGATTTCGAACTATCCGGTATTTATTGCCTACCAGGAAGATGTTGATCTGGGGAAGCCCATCATAAGTCGAGACCTTTACGGGACCAACTGGCACATTAATGCCTCTATGTTGGAAGAGTTTGTGAAACGGGATATTGTGAAAAGGGAAAAGGTTGATGAATTCCGCAATGTTTACAAGGACCCGCAGCAGTATATATGCTTTTTTGTGGTCACTCAGCAGGAGGGAAGCTTTGTATTTGTTCCTTACCCTAAGGAGGAGGCGAAACAGTGAAACATCCCACTTGCCTTGATAATTGAGAATTGCATGTTCTTTATGCTGCCTTATCGAGAACTGATTCATCAACTCACTTTCTTTATTGCAGGGAATTGCTCAATCGTTGAATCTTGACCTCACAAAAGAACCCCAAACGAATCCTCGTAGCTGTTCTTAACTGGGGTTTAGGCCATGCGGCTCGTTCAGTACCGCTAATCCGGGAGCTTCAACAGCAAGGTGCAGAGGTTGTAATCGCTTCAGATGGCCAGGCGCTTGGTTTTTTACAGAAAGAAATTCCTAATGGCCGGTTCACTACATTACCTTCCTATAACCCCCGTTATTCCTCTACCAACCGGATGATCCCCACCATTTTATGGCAAGTACCAAAATTTCTGCGAGTCCGAAACAAGGAGCACGAAATTGTTCAAAAACTGGTTGCCACTCACAAAATAGATGGGATAATTGCGGACTGTCGGTGGGGCTGTTATAGTGCAGAAGTGCCATCGCTTATTGTAACCCATCAATTGAATTTACAAGTGCCAAATTGGGCTGATTGGTTATCCACACCTCTCAATTGGGTCAATCAAAGGCTTCTGAAAAATTTCGATAAATGCTGGGTGCCGGATTATGCTGATGAGCCCAACTTGTCGGGCCGTTTAGCCCATAACCAAGAGAGCGATTTGGCAATTGACTTTATAGGCCCATTATCAAGAGTGTGGCGCATGTCTTGTCATAAAAAAGATATTGAGTGGGAAGTATTGGTGCTCTTATCAGGACCAGAACCGCAAAGGTGTGTGCTGGAGCAAAAATTGATGAAGCAAATCGAAGAGATTGCGGGAAATATCCTCTTTGTAAGGGGAGTGCCCGGTAAGCAAGAAATTGAGCAAATTTCAAGGGACTCCCAACATATTAAAATTGTTAATTCTCTTACAACCGAGGCGTTAGCAGAAGTATTGGCTTCAACAAGCATGGTTGTGGCAAGAGCTGGTTATAGTACAATTATGGATCTGCTTGCTGCACGGCAAAAAGGTCTCCTTATCCCAACACCGGGTCAAACAGAACAGGAATATTTGGCTAAGCGATGTATGGAAATGGGGTTGTTTTACACCGTTGAGCAAAATCAGCTTCAATTGAGAAAGGATATCCCAAAAGCCGAACAATATAAAAGGGGAACCCGGGCAGGCACCCCTTCTAAGCTAAAGGATGCTATAAGTAGCTATCTTAATGGACTTTAATCGAAATGGGCATTAGCCTTTTTGCCTTCTTTGATGAAGCCCTCTACGCGTTTTGCCCCTCTTACCTTGTGGACAACCTTGCCATCCGAATTGAGATACAGTAGAGTAGGATATGCTGATACACCATATTTTCTGGCAAAATTGCGGCCCTCACCTTTTTCCATATCCAGCTTGACGTTGACAAAGTGTTTGTTGTAGTAATCGCCTACTTTGTCATCTGTAAAAACATTTCTCGTCATCCATTTGCATGGGCCACACCAACTTGCATAGGCATCAACAAATATGGGCTTCCCTTTTTCTTTTGATTTTTCAAGTGCTTCATCCCAGGAGCCCTTATGGAAAGCAACACCTTCACTTTTGTCATCTTGATTTTCCTGTGCTTTCAGTGGCAAGCCTCCCGTGAACGTCATGGAAAAGATGAGCAGAAGCGCAAGTGCATTGTTTACAACCTTGTTCATAGTGATTTTTTTAGCTTAAACGAAATGATTGTTCTACAAAGATTCTTTTTCATTGCCCGGAAACTCTTCTACTTGACTCCAATGGGGACAAAGTTCCAGGCCGATTTTTTCCTGGTAGTAGTAATGCGTTGTTTGTTCAAAAGCATCAGTATAATCTGAAACGTAAAAATGATGGTCATTGCTTTTGAAATTATTCAACAATTCGCGGTTTTTCAAGAGGCGCTTCACTTCTTGTGCAACAAAATCCGTAGAATCATAAACGTCAACCATTCCTTGATAGTATTCCTCGATATCCTCTTTAATTAAGGGATAATGCGTGCAAGCCAGAATTAATGCTTCAATGTCCTCAAGTTTTGGTTGAGCAAGATACGAATCGATAATTTCTTTACTGATTTTATTGTGGAAAAAACCGGCCTCAATCATGGGAGCTAATAGTGGTGTGGCAAGATTGTGTACACGTATTTCCGGATCGATTTCCCGGATTTTATTTTCATAGATACCTGAACCAATTGTTCCTTGGGTGCCAATAATGCCAATATCTTTGTGCTGTTTCTTATCAGTAACCCCCTCAACAATTGGGTCGATCACATTGACCATTAGGACAGTCTCGCCATGTTGGAACTGGAGCACATCATAAGCAACGGATGAAGCTGTATTACAAGCAATGACAATCAGTTTACATTGCTTATCCAAAAGGAAGCGGGTGATATGGCTGGCAAAATGGTGAACTGCATCTGATGATTTATCACCGTATGGCAGATGGGCTGTATCGCCAAAGTAAATCATCTCTTCCTCAGGCAGAAGACGAGTAATTGCCTTGGCAACCGTTAAGCCGCCAATACCTGAATCGAAAATGCCAATGGGCTGGTGTGGAGATAACGCCACTGTTGCTTGATTTCAATAGTAAGCAAAATGCAGTTCCTGAAATGTCGCTTACCCTTACCAAAACGGTGTTTGATAAAAGCCTTTCGCATCAATTTTGAAGCTAAAAATGATAAGGTGGTGGAATTGAGTAAAGAAAAATTTAGCTACTGATGATGAAACTGTTCCCAATCAGTAGCTAAATCAAAAGTTGACAGGTATTGATTGGCAAGCATTAATTGCCACCACCACTACCACCCATCGATGGAACACCACCTCCACCGCCACCGGGTGCAGCGCCTCCACCGCCAGGTGCACCACCCATTTGACTGGGTTGCGTACCTATTTTTTCTTTATCCTTAATAACCTTCTCGTCAAGCCCCATTTCATTTTTCACGAGCTCCAGGATATTGTCTGAATCCTGCGCGTAGAGTAAAGCCCCGGCACTTGAGTCAAAAATGTAAGTGTAGCCATTTTCTTTGGCAACTTTTTGGATCGCATTATCAGCATCTTCTAAAATGGGCTTGTACAACTCTTGTTTTTTGGATGCAAGCTTTTGCTGCGCATTTTGCCTGAACTTTCTGATACGTTGTTCCAGATTGCGGATCTCATTTTTCTTATCCTTTTTAACGGCATCCATCATCATATCCTGTTTTTTCTGGTATTCCTTCATTTTTTTCTGATACTCCTGCATCATGCTCTTGCTTTGTTGCTGCAGTTTCTTCTGATATTGTTTTAACTCCTGATCTGCTTTCTTGATCTCGGGCATGTAGCTAAGCAATTCCAAACTGTTGATATGGCCAAACTTTTCGCCACTTTGGGCCATTGTTGGGAAACTTGAACAAATTAGGAAAAGGGCAACCAATCCTAAAGAAGCATTTTTTTTCAAAGACATAATCTAACTTGTTTTAACTAATTAAGAATAAACTCATTTTTCAATTCAGGGCAAATTATTATATCTGATAACGGGTCAAACAACCTCTAGAGAAGTGCAAAGAAACAACAAGATATGGAAAGTTACTTCTTGTTATCCGATTCATTCTTATTTTTCCCGGGGGTATAACCCATAGCGTTTATCACATCGTCACTAACGTCATATCTGTCATTAGCGTATAGCATGTTAACCCCGTTTGACTTATCAAATATAAAATCGTAATTGTTATTTTTAGCGATCTTTTGCACATTATTATAGACTTTGTTCTGGATGGGTTCGATGAGCTCCTTGCGTTTTTGATGCAAATCACCTTTGTACCCGAACTTTTGCTGCCTGAAATCTTCAAGAGCCTGTTCTTTTTGTGTAATCTCCTGCTCGCGCTTTCTTTTCATTTCTTCAGTCATCAGCACTTGCTCGGCCTGGTAGTCTTTATACAACTCCTCGATCTTTTTCTTCCGCTTTTCAATTTCTTCGCGCCAATCTTTAGCAATTTTATCCAGCTTTTTTTGGGCCTGCTGGTATTCGGGAATTTGTTCAAGGACGTATTCAGTATTAACGTAGGCAAATCGCTGGCCAAAAGATTGGCAACTTAGAGCAATAATGAATACGATCAATAATGTCAGCCGCTTCATGATGTTCTGTTTATTTCTACTATTCGGGCTCGTAGCCTAAAATGATATTGAACTTACCGTATTTACCCAAGAAATCGCCAAAGTTGTTTGCCTTGCCTGCCGGTTTATCAAACCCTATGCCATAATCAAACCCGAGCATACCGAACATGGGCAGGTAAACCCTTATTCCCAGACCAGCTGAGCGCCTTAAATCAAACGGTTTGAAGTTGTCAAAATTGTTCCATGCATTACCTCCTTCCATAAAAGCAAGCGCAAAAATGGTTGAGCTCCGGTTTAAAGAAAATGGATAGCGCAGTTCAACTGTGAGCTTATCGTAAATAGGAGAGCCTATTGATGGCGTGAAAACTTCATACCCTCTCATGGAAATGATATCGCGTCCGTAGAATTGCGTGTTGGAAATGCCATCGCCACCCAGCTCAAACCTCTCAAATGGCGAAATACCTATGTCACTATTATAGCTGCCAATAAAGCCAAACTTCGTTCTGGTCTTAATGACAAGTTTTTCCGTAATGGGCGTATACCATTCAGCATCAAAACGCCATTTGTGATACTCTACCCAATTGTAAAGTTCGCTGAAATTCTCGTTTCGTTTGAGCTTTGCGTAGTTTTTATCCACAAAAAGCGAATAAGGTGGCGTTAGCTGGACGGAGAATGAAATTTTTGATCCGGTAGTTGGATAAATTGGCTTATCGATTGAATTTCGTGAAATTGTTTCCTTA
Source organism: Bacteroidetes bacterium SW_11_45_7 (assembly GCA_003022985.1). Taxonomy (GTDB): domain Bacteria; phylum Bacteroidota; class Bacteroidia; order Chitinophagales; family SW-11-45-7; genus SW-11-45-7. Next base: position 8,414 of record PXTV01000121.1, read on the forward strand.
ATGCTTAGGTTATTGGATGTGCCATTGTTGATCAAAAACCTGTTAGAGCGCCAATTATCCAGGACAAAGTTCTCAAAGCTGATCTTGGACTGGAGTGTGAAGTAGTCATCCGGCCATTCCAGCTGCTTACCAAAGGCAACGGACCCTCCATTGGTTACTAATTTACCCGTCACATTTTCCCTTTGATTATCAAGGTCTGCATAGCGGGATCGATAAACACTAACGGAAAGGGAGTTAGGTTTTGTGCCGCCAAGCCAGGGCTCGGTAAAGGACATGTTGTACGATTGATAAACACGCCCGTTCGACTGGACGCGTAATGAGAATTTCTGACCATCACCGGATGGCAAAGGCGTCCAGGTATCGAAATTGGTGATGTTACGCAGGGAAAAGTTCGTAAACTTTACGCCAAGCGTTCCCACTAAGCCACGCCCCTGACCACCCCAGCCGGCAGAAAGCTCAAGTTTGTCTGAAGGTTTCTCCGCTACATCGTACTCGATATCCACTGTTCCATTTTCCGGATCGGGATAGGGCGTTACGTTTGTCTTTTTCGGATCAAAGAAGCCAAGGTTGGCAATCTCGCGCTGGGAGCGTACCAAATCGGAACGACTGAATTTATGGCCGGGTAGCGTCCGCAATTCACGCCTGATTACATGTTCGTTCGTTTTTGTGTTACCAGTAATCATAACGTTATCAATTGTTGCTTCCGGGCCTTCTTGAATATTGATTTTCAGGTCGATGCTATCCTCTACAACTCTAACCTCTTCTGGTGAAACCCTGAAAAATAGGTGACCCTGGTCCATGTAAAGGGAACTCACATCCGCCCCTTTCCGATTGCCTCTAAGACGCCTTTCCAGTTTTCCTTTATCGTAAATATCACCCTTTTCGATATTCAGTATACTGCTTAGCCGTTCGTCACTGTACTTCGTGTTGCCCTCCCATGCAATATGGCGGAAATAGTATTGTTGCCCCTCATCGATGGTTATGGAAATATTGAGATCGCCATCGGGTATCAAATACACAGAATCGGTTGTGATTTCCGCATCGCGGTACCCATTGTCAAGATAGTGCTGGATAATTTTATCCTTATCCGCTTCATAATCTTCTCTTATAAATTTGGAGGGGCTAAAGAAATTGAGGTTGCCGTACTGGCTTAAATCACCGTAAGCGTTCAGGAGTGATACATTTCCAAGCCCTTTTATGGGCTGAATTTTTCCGGAGTCGGGGAGGTAGGTTTGGGGATTGATCAGTTTGCCAATTTCAATATGGACTTTTTCATGGGTGTTGTCCATAATCTGTTTAAGCTTGACATCGGAAAAGTTCTTGTTACCCTTAAATGATATGTTACGTATACGTACTTTATCGTTTTTATCGATATCGATAATCAACTTGACACTGTTATTGAGAATTGTGTCGGGCTGTTCCTTTATCTCGATGTCAGCATTCAAAAAACCGTTATCGTTAAAGTAAGTCTTGATGGTATTACGGGCATTAACTTTGGTATTTTCAGTCACAACACGGCCTTTCACAAGATCAAGTTTCTCCCGTAAATCTTCTGCTTTCTGTTTTTTGACGCCCTTGATCTTATAGCGCGAAAGGCGCGGACGTTCCTCAAGGCGATACTCCAAAAAGACTTTATTACCAATAAACTTACTGGCGTAGATTTTTACATCTGTGAACAATCCCTGGCGCCATAGCTCTTGTATTGCTTGTGAAATGTCATCTCCGGGCACTTTGATGGTCTCACCCACCTTAAGGCCGGCTATGGATTTAAGAATTTCAGGATCGAGGTGCTTGATGCCTTTTACCTCAATTCCACCGATTTCGTATTCCTGAGGCACCTTGTAAGAAACGGCTTCCTCTTCCTGAGGTTGGGAATAGCTAACCAATACAGCAGTCGTGGATAGGATAAGTAAGAATAGAAATCGCCTCATTAAACTTGAATTTGTTCGCTGATTTTACCAAAACGTCTTTCGCGGTTTTGATAGTCTACAACTGCTTGATAAAGGTCTTCTTTGCGAAACTCCGGCCAAAGTTTTGCGGGAAAGTACAACTCGCTATAGGCAATTTGCCAAAGTAAAAAGTTACTCACTCTGTGTTCGCTACTCGTCCTGATCAACAATTCAGGATCAGGTATTGTAGCGGTATATAAATGGTTGTTTATAGTGTTTTCATCGATATCCTCTATTCGCAATTGCCCTTCAGCAACTTCCTTTGCTATTTGGCGGGTAGCTTGTTGGATTTCGTATCGTGAACTATAGTTGAGGGCCAATATTAAATCCATCCTGTCATGCCCGGCTGTTGCTTTCTTGGTTTCTTTGAGGTTTTGCCTGCATTCGGAAGGTAAATCGTCAAGGTTCCCAATTGTTCGCAAGCGGATATTGTTTTCCACAAGTGTTTCTGTCTCGTCCCGGATGGTCTTGATAAGCAGCTCCATCAATGTATTGATCTCATACTTGGGGCGCGACCAGTTTTCCGTTGAAAAAGCGTAGAGCGTGAGGTATTGAACCCCTAATTCAGCACAGGCCTCTGTGGTTTCACGAACAGCGGTAACACCGTGTTGGTGGCCAAAAACGCGTTTTTTGCCTTGACTTTTAGCCCAACGGCCATTACCATCCATAATGATGGCAATATGAGAGGGAAGTTTATCTTGGTCGATCTGCTCTTTTTTACTCATAGGGCTTGCATCAACAAACAGCAAAGGTAAGGAAGAATTAATACTTCGCTGATGGATTAGGACAGCGCACCTGGCGGAGAGTGTAGGATAAAGTAAATCCTACAAAGAGATATTCATCATTTGTGAGAACATTTCCTCTTTGCTTCCCTTTTTTACCAATGGGCTCGCCAACTTCATCGGAACGATCAGCCAATTCTTTAGCCTGCTCTCCCTTTGGATTGGCAGTAGTACGGATGTTTTCATACTCATCGCTTACATCATCCAGAAAATCGGTAAATGTTTTGCGCAATCCTCCTTCAACTCCAATTGTCCATTCATCGGTAATAGCGTATTTAAAGCCACCACCTATCGGTACAGCTCCGCTAACAGTTGGATATCGTTTACCTTCAGTAGCTAATCGTTGCAAATCAACCCACTCTCCTTGGTATTTCGCCTCAGGGTTAAACGTGAAAAGTGAAATTCCTGTGAGAAGATAAGGTGTAAAAGAATGCTGCCGATCGCCCTTGACAAATTTGAGAAAGTTGAACTCAATTTGGCCGGTAATTTCAAATACATCTGATCGAAATGAAAGGTTCCTGGCCTGGTGATAAGCGTAATCTTCCTGCATTTGGTCTTCAAAACCAACTCGTCCGTAATTTAAGCCGCCTTTTACAGAAAAGCGGTAATCCAGGTTGTAGCGAACAAAAAAACCACCCCCCGGGCGGGTATATTCAAAGCTCATGGTTCTGTTAAGATCACCGAAGTAATTAGATGTGCCAAGCCACCCGCCCACTTCGAGCGCTTGACCATGAGCATTCATAAAAGAGAAAAGACAAAGAATAAGAATGGAGGTACTCATCCCCGTCTTTTTCAAGTAATATACAACAGACCGGTTGCCCATAACAAGTTAACGTCCTTTTTCCAACACAACACATATGTAATAAAAAATGCCCGGAATTATGATATTCCGGGCATTGAAACGTAACAGGCTTATGTTTATTGTCACTCTCTGTCCAATGGAAGTCGGTTAGTACTCAAATCCTGAAGGACATGAAAAGTGGCTTTTCTGTTTGGGGAAATTGTAAGTTAAAGAGATCATGCTAAACATGTACTGATCATTGACATCAGGGTTTCCTCTTTGCTTGCCCGGACCTGTTATTTGGGAAGATTCCCCTTCCGTGTTGATCTCATCTGATCTGTTAGAGAGGTCCTTTGCCATCTCTGCTTTTTCCCCGTCATGCTGCTCGTCAAACACTTCTTTATCCGGATAAGTTTTGCTGACATCATCAATATAATCCGTGAAAGTAAACCTGTGGCCGAATTCAATACCAATACTCAACTTTTGGTTGATGTTGTATTTGAACCCGATGCCCAGGGGGATTGATGGCTGAATCAGCGAATACTTTTCACGGTCCGGATATTGCTCGGACCCCTGTCCTTCAGTGCCAAGCGGTTGCAATTCAACCCATTCGCCTTTGTAAACAGCTTTTGGATTGAAGTAAAACAGGCCAACACCACCAAATACGTAAGGCGTCATTCTATCAATTTTGCTGCCCGGCTCATAGGGCATGATATTTACTTCAGCCACAACACTGGCCTCGATAATGTGGGTTTTGAAATGAAGATTCCTGTTGTAACGGAACCACCCATCAGACCCCGGCTCTTTGCTTTCCACCAGCGCATCGTTGCCCTCGAGTGATCCATAACTCAAGTTCGCCCGCAGACTGATGCGTTTGTTGAAATTATACCGGTAAAAAGCTGCACCAGCCGGCCTGAATAAAGAGGCCGTTATGTTGCTGAAGTACGTGTTTCCTTTTGGCATTCTTTTGCCAAGGTCACCCATAAAGTTGGAAGCACCAAGACTTAAGCCTGCTTCATGGGCTTGGGAAAATGCTAATGTTGCCATTAACATCATCGCTACAGAGAGTGTGATTACTTTTTTCATGGCTCTTTACTTTAGTGATTAAAATAAATTTGATTTGAAATCGTGTACAATTGTACGGTCAAATACTTACAAGGTTACAGAACAGCAGATCAACCATTATAGTCACGAAAAGACCGCGCGTTTATGGCTACCGAGTGTTCATCCCGGGGATGGTGCTCAGGGTAGGAAAGTACAGCCAAGCCCGGAGGGCTTGAATCTGAATAACCCAGTCGCTACCGGGGGTTAAAACTTTGAAATGCTGGATGTTGAGACCGAAAAAACAAGGATTAGTATATGAAAATAACTTAATAAAAGATGTGTACACACAGCAGGCGCTTATAGTAAGGAGAACACACGTGATGGGCAGGAAATTGTATAAGAAATAAGGGGGCTTATTGAATAGTTAGCTCATCAATTCCAGGGCATATAAAGGGTAAATTCTTGCCAAGCTTGATATGAAAGATTATAAGAGATGTGATCAGTACACTTTATAAAAGAGACTTCAAGGCATTATTCTTGAATCCGCTCCTTCTTTTCCTGCTTTTCCTCATCATTCTTTTTCCCCTCCACGGCTACCGACACATCTTTGTCGGTTTTTGGGGCGATGACAGGTAATTTGAGACGTGATGAATAATTCCTTGAGCGATGAATTTCCCAAC
>PXTV01000122.1 GCA_003022985.1 Bacteroidetes bacterium SW_11_45_7
GCTATGCAAGCGTAGAAGACCTTATTGCTGATGTAGATGCAGTGGATATTGTGACGCCAACACTTTCCCATTACGACATGGCTGTGTTAGCCCTGAAAAAGGGGAAGCATTTATTTATTGAGAAACCGCTCACCCGCAATCTTGAAGAAGCGGAAGACCTTCTTCAGCTGACAGCCGAGGCAGGGGTCAAAGTCCAGGTGGGCCATATTGAACGTTTCAATCCGGCATTATTGGCTGCGCAACAACATGAACTTAAGCCATTGTTCATCGAGGCCCATCGCCTTGCCACGTTTAATCCCCGTGGTACAGATGTGGCGGTCATTTACGATTTGATGATCCATGACCTGGATATTGTTTTGAGTCTTGTTGCCTCACCTATCAAGCGGATCAGTGCCAGTGGCGTGTCTGTGATCAGTGAAACACCTGATATAGCCAATGCACGTATCGAATTTCACAACGGCACGGTGGCAAATCTCACATCGAGCAGGATATCGCTCAAGCAAATGCGGAAGATGCGAATGTTTCAGCAAAACGCTTACATATCGGTGGATTTTCTTGACAAAAAGACGGAGGTCTTTAACCTCTTGGACCAGCCGAGCCAAGACAAGCCGGAACAGGAAATTGAACTTGAAACGGGAGATAATAAACCGAATAAGTACATCATTTTTGATCAACCTACCGTGGAAGAACACAATGCACTCCAGAATGAACTTCGTGCATTTGCCAACAGCATTCTTAACAATACAGAACCGCCTGTAACTGTTGAGGATGGCTATTATGCGCTTGATATTGCCGATAGAATTACCTGGCATATTCAAAAAAATAACCTCGCTGAGGCAATAAATTCCGAATCCTGACATTATCCATACTTTGACCTCTTTCATAAAAATAGCAGGTGTGATAGGGTTCTTCATTATGATGACGGACTTAAATACAAACCCAAGTAAAGAAGGGGTAAGCACTCATGCCATTAAGGATGTTTGGGCTTATAACAAAGGAGAATATTTGGGGACTTACACATTACCGGCCACTATTCCTGTTTTAAAAGAAGGCAAAGAAAGCATTGAATTGATTGCCGGTATTGAAGTGAACGGAATTTCTACAACAAGAGCTCAGTATCCTTTTTTCCTGCAAGTACAGGAAAAGATTTCATTAACACCTAAGAAGTTCGATACGTTACGACCTACTTTTCAATATCAACAAAGCACACAATTTCCGTTTATTGAAGATTTTGATGAGGGAAACGGATTTTTTAATCTAAACAGGGTTGAGTCAATGAATGATCCTGAAGTCAGATACGGTGAGGGTGCCGGCTACCTGCATATTCCTGCTTCTTCTGATACCACTTATTACTTTGAATCCAAAGACCCTTTTAATGTGCCGGCTGAGGGAGCACCTGTTTTTCTGGAGCTCGATTATAAATCCGATGTAGATATAACAGCCGGCCTGAGGCTTATAAGAGGAAATAAGAGTTCAGACCAATACAAACTTGGCTTACGCGACCAAGACAACTGGAATAAAATTTATATCAATTACACGCCTGAAATCACGAAAAGCAATGCGAATCAGGTTAAGATTTTATTTAAAGTAAGGATCAACCAGATCAATGAGGATGCAGAGGTTTACGTAGATAACGTCAAGTTGGTGAATTGATCGTTGCATCCTTCATACAACCTTGCCTGAATGTTGGTGCATCATAGGGATGGATAGTATTACTAATGGTAAATTTTATTTCTAAATAGTTTCCCATGCAGGTTCGGAAGAAGATTGGCATTATTGCGTACCTGCTCGTTGATTTTGTAGCAGCTTTTCTTGCCTGGACTGGGTTATTTCTTTTCCGCAAATCCTATATCCATGGATACTCCGTTAGTGAAAGCCTTACGCAGTATATCGATACGGCTTCCTTATACGGAGGTATTCTTGTTGCCGTTGGGTGGCTGCTTGTTTATGCAGTTACCGGGACATATACAGATATCTATCGAAAATCCCGGCTTTCCGAACTCTACAAATCCCTTCTTACGACCTTTTTCGGGACATTAATTTTATTCTTTGCTGTCCTTATTGACGATTTTATCCAGAACGATTATTATAACTATTACCGTACTATCAGCGCTTTATTTCTGCTGCATTTCGGACTCACCTTTTTAGGTCGCATCACGATCCTGAATATTGCTAAAAGCCAACTACAAAGAGGAGTTGTTGGTTACGATACATTGATCATTGGTGGAAATAACCAAACACAATGTCGATGAGGTGATCATTGCCATTGAAACCTCTGAACATCATCAATTGCAGGATATTATCAACCGCTTAGTAGATCAGAATGTTGTTTTGAAGATTATTCCGGACATGTATGATATCTTATCCGGTTCCGTGAAGATGAATCATGTACTCGATGCGGCTCTCATCGAACTTTACCCTGATCTGATGCCCGTATGGCAACGCGTAATAAAACGTGGCATCGATGTTGGCGCATCTGCTGTCGCTCTTATCCTCTTGTCCCCTTTGTTCCTGTATATCGCCCTACGGGTTAAAATGTCCTCCTCCGGGCCTGTTTTCTTCTCCCAAAAACGAATAGGCAGAGGGGGCATTCCGTTTTACATGTATAAATTCCGGTCAATGTATACCGATGCGGAGGAAAACGGGCCGCAACTGTCATCGGAAACAGATCAGCGCATTACAAAATGGGGACGGGTTATGCGCAAGTGGCGGCTTGATGAATTGCCCCAGTTTTACAATGTATTAAAAGGGGAGATGTCGCTTGTGGGGCCACGTCCGGAAAGGAATTACTACATTGAGCAGATTGTGGAGGAGAATCCAGCGTACAAGCATTTGCACAAAGTTAAGCCCGGCATCACATCCTGGGGCATGGTGAAGTTTGGCTATGCCGAAAATGTTAGGGAAATGATCAAACGGATGAAGTACGATCTGCTCTATATTGAGAATATGTCACTCGCTATCGACTTCAAGATCATGATCTATACCATCCTGATCATTCTTCAGGGTAAGGGAAAATAATCTCATCAATTGTTGAAGCTGTTAATTTCCGGTTTTGGTCTTACTCCGGAAGAAGACCGTATTTTTGAATAGGTCCGTTTATGGTATGGATCATCCGGTAGCATATCCTATTCCTCCAAATAAACAGCTTCTTCATGCTCCATTTTGACCACCACGTGCTCTTTCAAGGTTGTTGAAAGCGGAAGGCCGACATAATCCGATCTAATCGGGAAGCGTTTGTGACTTCGGTCCACTAATACGGCAACACGCATTTTTCGCGGAGCAGCCTTCATAAACGGCCGGGAGGCATAGAAAAGTGTGCGGCCTGTGTTGCCCACATCATCTACCAAAATGCAAACCTGATCATTTAACTGCTCTGGTTCAAAATTGTAGGTGAGTGGTTTATTAACGGGTTCTGCTTTGTCAAGTGACAAGGAGTAAAGGTCAATATGGATATCGCTGATATTTTTGATAGCGTTCATCAACTTATCTGCCACCTTATAACCATTCGGCTCAATCCCTATCAAAGTAAGTTTGCTTTCATCGTGGTTTTCTTCAATGACCTCATAAGCCATTCGTACGATCTTTTGGTCGATATTGGCTTGTTCGAGAATGAGCGTTTCTTGTGAATTCAAGATTGGCATTTTAGCGTAAAGCGAATCAATTATCGGGCATCAACAGTTATAACAGAAATCTAATGAATCATTAACTTCCCTGTATTGATAACCTGTTGATTCCACTCGACACGGTAGAAATAAATTCCCCGGGATAAATCCTCCGCATTGAACTCTTTACTACCACTCGATTGTCCGATTGTCATTTGCTCAATTTGCTCGCCCATAAGATTTGTAATGAGTATCGATCCTTCTCCATTGGGTTGTCCGTTTAGCTTGTAAGTGAACTTTGTGTATTCGTGAAATGGATTGGGTGCAACACTTAGCTCATTTTTCTTGTTAAATTGGGCAATGCTTGTAGTGTCATAAACACAGCTATCATTGCTGACATTGGCTTCCGGGTTATAATTGATAGCCGTTGAATCCATGCATCCTTCAACAACAGGTTCACAGCTTCCGTCATCAACAGTGGCATTTGGATTGTAATTGAAAGCTGTGGAGTCCGTGCAACCATAGATAATGGTTTCATTCATAGCTGCCAGGGCATCGATTTTGCCATAACCCCAGGTGTTATTTGGCAGTTGTTTTGTTATAAAACTGTCCGATGTAGCACTTAGTCTGATTGCATCCATAACTTGTTGGTAGCTTGCATTGGGATGTTTCTGGAAGTAGAGGGCCACAAACCCGCTAACAATGGGAGAGGCAAGCGATGTGCCACCGTTTCTGCTATGCATTCCCCCCGGAGCAACTTTAAAGGCTTGCCCGTTATTCAATAGCAGATTGATATTGTTCAGGTTTCCTGTGGTGATGGAAGTTGAGCCAGTAGCAGATATATCTGGCTTGATGCGGTTATCACGGGTTGGGCCGCGGCTGGATTTTTTCGAAATCTGCCCTTTCGTCTGGTTATTGAGAAATACAGTATCGTTATTATAATCGATATAGTGATTCCTGTTGTAGTAGTTGCCAACTGTTATGACTTTTTCTGAGCACGTAAAGCTGCTTACCGTTGTTTTTCTGTTATCAGGGAATTTGTAACGATTCACAGCAGGTAATATTGACGGAGGAGGGACTTCTTCAACGATTTTGGCCGAGCCCGCTATTAGAGAGGGATGGCTCCAGATATCAAAAGTGCCTTCGCCCCTGGTTTGGAAGCGCCAAAGATGATTGGCATTTGATGGTGAAATGGAAGCTTCCCAAAAGTAAACGCCATCATTCAGCTCAGCAAATGTCTGGACTTCACCCACAAAACTGCCCTGGTGATAAATATTGAACGTTTTAAAAGTGCCATCTCCATCATTTTGTAGGGTGTAGGCATCCCGGATGGAAAGATAATCCGTACGGCCCAGGTATTCGTGACCGTTAGAGGTGTCGTCAGCTCCAATAGCGAACTCCACATCGTTGAAATCAGCAGTATCGGCCCATAATTGAAAAGCGATCTTATTATTGTTGTTGGCACTGAACCAGGTAAACGAAGAGTCCGTTGTCACATCGTACCCCAAGTGATAGTTGATGTTGCCTGCGTTACCGGCAGCAGCCGTAAGAGCACGACCGTTTCGTTCTTCGAGCATTTTGTTGATCATGCGGGAGCCAAGATCTTTGCCATCACGCGAACCGTAATATGTACCCAGCGAGGCGTTCACAACACATGGCTTACCCATAGCATCTGCCTTATTAAAGATATAATCAGCTGCATCGATAAAGGATGAGATAAACGGACGGCTAAAATCGAATGCAACAACAATCAGTGTTGCCTTGGGCGCCATACCTTGATATTTTCCCACCGCGGAGCCATCCCCGGCTGCCAAACCTGCCACATTTGTTCCGTGCCCAAATTGATTCGAGGGTTCGGTATGAGTGCATTGGCCATTATCTATCCCGTACGTATCAGGCGATTTTGAGCTCGATTGGCTTTGATCCCATAAATATTGAATGCGGGTATCACCATTGGCATCGGTAAAGTCAGGATGGGAAAAGTCGATTCCAGCATCGATAATACCTATGACAACATCTTCGCCCTTGTATTGTCGTTGTAGAGGTGAGGCACCTTGATGAATGGGCAATATGTTGTTGTTTCTAATGGCTTTGTTAGCAAGCGGATGCATTTCTCTTTCGCCATTCTCAATATTTTGGATTCCCGGATGGCGTGAAAAGCTTGTCAGGTTAGAGGCCGGCACTTCCACAGATGAGATATTACCGTGACTATACTTCAGTTTCCCTTTGGCATTTGCAACAGCTTTGCGGACAGCCGTTGTATCACCTTCAACAAAAAGCGATACCATCCGTTGATCTTTATAGTTTCTGTTGGCTATTTGCCGCAGATCCAAGCCCAGTTTGGAAGGGGTCTGAGAGTGCCCCGCTAAAGACCAGCAGATAGCAGTAAGCCCGATAAAGAGGATGAAACGTGTCATTTTTATATACCTTTATAAGATTTCTAAATTAGCTGTTTTCCGGCAATTCCGATAAATTTAAGAATGAAACTTGTAAAACAATTACCTTCGTAAAGGAAATGAGTAAAGGATTCAATCTATGATCGAGCAAATACTGTTTGCAATAGCCGTATTAGCTACAATTCTCTTTTTTCTAAGAAGTGCGCGCATTATAGCAAGAAATATCAACCTTGGACGTCCATATGGATCCTATGGTCAACACAAAGAACGTATAAAAAAGTTTCTTGCTCTTTCATTTGGCCATAAGAAAATGTTTAAAAGGCCGATTGCTGCCCTAATGCACTTATTTATTTTGTTAGGGTTTTTTTTCATCAACGTGGAGCTGATCGAAATCTTTATTGATGGCTTTGCCGGAACTCATCGGATTCTTTCCAATTACACCACCGGCATTTATAATTTTTTCGTTTTCATAGGTGAAGTCCTTGCGGTCTTGGTTATTGTGGCCTCAGTGGTTTTCCTCTATCGCAGGAATGTTAAAAAGGTGAAGCGGTTTCAGGGTTACGAGATTAGCTATTGGTCAAAGGTTGATGCAAATGTGGATCTGGCGGCAGTTATTTTGCTCATGGTTGGTTTTCTCGCTATGAATGCCGGTGATGCTGTCTTGTTCTCCATGCCAAGT
>PXTV01000123.1:0-1476 GCA_003022985.1 Bacteroidetes bacterium SW_11_45_7
CTGCCATGATGGCCAAAAGGGATTGGGCGGTACAGATGTTCGATGTCGCTTTTTCGCGTCTTATATGTTGCTCCCGGGTTTGGAGAGCCATGCGGTAGGCTGTTTGGTCGTGGACATCGATGGAAACCCCGATGATACGGCCGGGTATTTGCCGCTTGAACTTTTCGTGTGTAGCGAAATATGCAGCATGAGGGCCACCGTAACCCATCGGCACACCGAAACGTTGGGTGTTCCCAACAGCTACATCAGCACCCATCTCGCCCGGAGGAGTTAAGAGAGATAAGCTTAGCAGGTCGGCTGCAACAGTGACAAAAGCACCTGCATCATGCGCTGCTTTGATGAGGTCGGTATGATCCTGGACCTTTCCGGCCTGATCCGGATATTGGAGTAAGATGCCAAATGTGTTGTCATCGAGCTCGAAAGATGATGGATCGGTTATCCTTAGCTCGATATCCGCAGAATCTGCTCTGGCTTTTAAAACTTCAATTGTTTGGGGAAAGCATTGATCACTCACGTAAAACACACGGGCGGGCTCTTTTTTGCTGCTTTTGTTTTTGGCATTGTAAAGCATGGTCATCGCCTCGGCCGCTGATGTTCCTTCGTCAAGAAGGGAGGCGTTCGAAAGGGGTAACCCTGTTAGATCAGCTACCATCGTTTGAAAGTTGAGCAGAGCTTCAAGGCGACCCTGTGCCAATTCTGCTTGATAAGGTGTGTATTGTGTATACCAGCCCGGATTTTCAAAAACATTCCGTTTGATGGCCGCAGGGGTGATGGTACCGTAATAACCCGTACCGATATAGGATTTATAGGCTTTGTTTAATGACGCTTTATTCGTTAGCTCATTCAGGTAATTGTATTCGCTTTGTCCCTCCGGCAAACGTAGTTCCTGATCAGTGCGGATCGCTGCAGGAATGGTCTGGTCGATTAATTCATTAAGTGAATTCACGCCAAGCGTTTGCAGCATATCGTTCTCCTCCTGCTCATCGGGCCCAATGTGGCGATCCTGAAAGCGGTCGGTTGTTCTAAGGTTTATAGCCATATTGAATATATAGTTGGTTGATTTATAAATAAATTAATGCGAAAACGACTGAAATGTGGTGCAAAATTAATCTTTTGCAGACAATTTGCCTTTTGTTTCCTGTGAATGTTGCTTCCTGCAACGTTGATAATACTATCAGTAAGACAATCAATTCCGCGTAGTGTTCACGAACTCTTAGGTATGCAAAGAAGTTAATTTTCACCATTTCCTACAATTTGAGCGAGTTTTGGGTTTACCAAATGATGATTTTTCATGGATGTATCAACAGCAGATTTATGCGATCAATATCCGGATCAATTACGGGTTGTGGAACCTGTGCTTGTCAACTTTGGAGCAATTGGGAGTTTTTATGGGGAAGTCGTGACAATCAAGGTATTTGAGGATAATGTATTGGTGAGACAAACGTTGGAAGAAAATGGTGAAGGACGTGTATTGGT
>PXTV01000123.1:1511-15658 GCA_003022985.1 Bacteroidetes bacterium SW_11_45_7
TGGCGATAAGCTCGCGGCATTGGCTAAGAATAATGGATGGAACGGAATTGTGATTGATGGGTGCATACGTGATTCTGCTACAATTGCCGATATGGCAATTGGTGTGAAAGCTCTCAATGTATCGCCTGTGAAGAGTATGAAGCGAGGCGAAGGCCGTAAAAATGTACAAATTCATTTTGGTGGGAAAACAATAAATCCGGGGGATTACCTTTATGCAGATGCCGATGGTATTGTGCTGGCCGGAGAAGCTTTGCCTTTTTCGTGATCGAATCAATCGAATAGCATATTTGAACTATTTTGTTGGGTTCAGTTATTTCTACTAAGCATTTGTGCCATCATGATTTGTTACCTTCACACTTGTTCTTGTAACCAGTTAAAATTATACGATGGTGTTGCATTGGATACGCTGTTGCATTTTCTTATTGGGTTTTTTTGCTTTGTTTGCGAACTGCTCGGTCGCGCAAAACCTAGATACCGGGGATGAAAATCTCGTCCAATTTTCCGGCTTGGTCATGACAAGCGACAGCTTACAGGGCATTCCCTATACCAACATTGTTGTAAAAAACAGAAATGTTGGGACATCGAGTAATTACAAAGGATTTTTCTCATTTGTTGCTAAAGAAGGCGATACTGTTCAATTTTCCACTATTGGGTTTCAGGATAATCAATATGTGATTCCAGAGGATTTGGAAGATGACAAATACTCGGTTATCCAATTGATGACACAGGACACTGTTTATTTGCCTGAAACGATTGTTAATCCCTGGCCCACTAAAGAGCAATTCAAACAGGCATTTATTAATGCCGATATTCCTGATGATGCTGTAGAATTGGCCAAGAAAAATTTAAGGGAAGAAAAACTCGAAAAAATCAACGAAGGAATGGTCATGGATGCAAAAGAAAACACCGATTATTACTTGCGCAAGGAAGCCAAAAAGTACTACTACGCTGGTCAGGAGCCGCCCATGAACATCTTCAACCCATTTGCCTGGGCTAAGTTTATTGAAGCCTGGAAAAACGGAGATTTCAAGAATGATGATAATGAATAACAGGTTGCACTCTTATTGCGATGGAATCAATTAAGCGGTTTAGGAATCTCCAATATCCTTATAAGCTGCTCCTAAAAATGAGATGATGTCACCCGCAATCAAGGCCTGTTGGCCCATGCGATCAGTTGCTTTATCCCCTGCAAGCCCGTGCAGAAAAACACCTGATTGAGCGCTTTGTAGAGGTGAATAGCCCTGCGCGAGTAAAGAACCGATGAGCCCCGTTAAGACATCGCCACTTCCGCCTGTTGCCATAGCAGGATTACCTGTGCTATTGAAATAACACTTTCCATTAGGTGCGGCAATTACTGTGTATGCGCGCTTCAGAACGAGTATTACATTATTCTCCATAGCAAAAGATCGGATCAATTCGAGTTCCCGGTAGCTGTCTTTTGCATTTTTACCAATGAGGCGCTTAAACTCGCCCGGGTGAGGTGTTAAGATGCTACCCGAAGGGAGTTCATGCCATAGTGCCTGATGTGAAGACAGTAAATTCAAACCATCTGCATCTATAACAAGTGGTTGATCGGCTTTTTGAAAGATTTGTTGAAGTGCTTTTGCCGTATGGTCCCGCGTGTCTAAACCGGGTCCAATGGCAATGGCATCGAAAGGGGAGAGGTCATCAATACCACTGACGTAATGCTCATTTTGATCAATTGAACACATTACTTCCGGGATGGCTGTTTGGATGATATTGTAGCCACATTGCGGCACATGAGCTGTTACTAAACCTGCACCTCCTCTAAGAGCGGATTTGGCGCATAAACAAGCAGCTCCCATTTTTCCATAACTCCCGGCTATAGTCAGAACATGGCCAAAAGTGCCTTTGTGATCAAAAGTTTCCCTTGGTTTGAAAAAGGTAGCAATGTCAGAAGCTGTTAGTAGTTCGTTGTCTGTGGTCTGCTGATCGATAAATTCTTGCGAAAGGCCGATGTCAACCACTTCCCAATGTCCAACATAGGGAGCATTATCAGGTAATAAAAAGGACAATTTCGGTACCTGGAAGGAGTACGTAACGTCAGCTTTGATCTTGATGGAGTCACTTTTCGCATCTGCATAAAGGCCGGAGGGGATATCAATTGCTACAACAGTTGCTCCACTCTCGTTGATTTGTTGAATGACATCAGTAGCAAAACCCTCTACAGGGCGGTTAAGGCCCGATCCCCATAGCCCTTCTATAACCAGGTCTTGTTCGTTTAGATGGGGAAACTCCTCAGCAGCATGGATATTGTAAATAGATACGCCAAGGCTTTGCAGTCGCTGTTCATTGTGTTGAAAATCCGGGGAGGAGGTATCGCTATAGCGGATGACATAAACATCAACATGTCTTCCTGCATGAAAGAGCTCTCTGGCTATTACTAACCCATCTCCACCATTATTCCCTGTGCCGCAGACTACTTTCACTGGTCGTTGGGGAGAAAATCGTTTTTTTATGCGCTCCGTCATGCGGCTTGCTGCCCGTTCCATTAAATCGAGCGATGGAATCGGCTCATTTTCAATGGTATAGCGATCTGCTTCACGTACTTGATCCTTGGTAAGTATTTTCATAGTCGGTACATTTCACTTGGCAGGATGATAACGAAAGTTGACTGACAAAGAATAGGTCTCATCAAGATATTCCGCCACTTACACCATTCTTCTGATCAATCGCAGCTCGTGGGTGTAGTCGCCTTTTTCTTCATTAAAGATCCCTTGCTGGTCGATCTTATCCTTCCGGACACGGCCTGAGGCGTGGATAATAGTGCCTTCTGAAAAGATGATGCCCACATGGGTGATGTTTCCTTTCTTATTTGTAAAAAAAGCGAGATCACCGGGTTGCGTTTCATCGATGAGGCTGATTTGTTTACCCTGAGCTGCCTGTTGATAGGCATCGCGCTGAAGGCGGATACCTGCTATCTTAAAAATAAGCTGCGTAAATCCCGAACAATCGATACCAAAAATATTTTTGCCACCCCACAAATAAGGGGCATTGAGGAATTTTAGGGCAATTTTAGGAAGTAAATGTTGCATCTCACCATTATGGTTGGGCTGCACAACCTGCCCATTGTACACGTGTTTTCTGTTGTTGATATAGAAGTTGAGGCCGTCATAATTGGGGAGTGTAGCACCGATTAATAAAGGGATGCAGTTTTCTTCACGGGTGGCAGACTTGGCAAGATCAAGAGCAACGCTTTGTTGCTCACCGGCTATTGTATTGTATTCTTTATCTGAAATCGGTTCGTATTGTTTCTGATCGATCCATCCTTCGTAGCCATCCCATTCGCCTTGGACCTGTAACCAGGCTTTATCGGTTGATAAAATCCGAAACACTTCTCCAAAGAGGAGTTGTGTTGTCATTTCGCTTTGCTCTTTTGGCTCTTTACGAACCGGTATCACACTAAGATTACAGATGCCGTAAGTCAAAAACTTGTAAATTAGCGTTTGAAAGTTGAAAATTTTGTTACCTCGAATATTGTCAAAATGATTGAATTCTTTATATTTACGTGTCTTCTAAAAAACAAGCATCATTTCAATTCGTATAAAAAGGACCCCTATGAAGGAACAAATTTTGTTTTTGGGCACCATAGTAGCATTGTTTACGGTTCCGTTTGCATCTATTGCCCAGGACAATATGGGTGTAGGTACTCAAAATCCGGATTCTTCGTCCATCCTTGAATTGTCCTCGACCGAAAAAGGTATTTTAATTCCACGAATGGATTCAATGGAAAGGAATGGCATTCCGAATCCGGCAACAGGGTTAATGGTATACGATACGGACTATGACCAATTCTGGTATTTTGATGGTACGCAGTGGGTCAGGGCTATCGGTCCACAGGGCCCACAAGGCCCGCAGGGCCCACAAGGGCCACAGGGCCCTCAAGGTCCGCAAGGGCCTTCAGGAAGTGCTGCTATATACAGTGCCAAAGGAACAACTGATATAAGCAAGGCCCCCAACACAGGCTATACAAACATTGCGAATATGAGCGTTACATTCACACCTTCAAAAAGTGAAGTCATCGTGCATTTTTCAGCTTCCGGTACTTATGGTGGTACAGCAACACCACAACAATTCGTATCTTTCAGAATTTTAGTTAATGGGTCTGTAGTGAATGGGCAAGGTTTCTCCAGTGAAGTGGGTGAATATGATAACTTTGATGGATATCACAATGTTTGGGGTGGCTCTATAAGTGTTCCTGTTGATGTAAATGCCGGAAGTTCAAATAAGATTTCTGTCCAGTGGGATTACCAGTCGAATCAATCAGGAAATACGTTATATAATTATGCCGGGTCTCAGGATTACTCCAATAGAAGCTTAATTGTTTTTGAATAATATGAACCAAGTTATGCGCATTTTATTATGTGTCGTTTCCTTCCTAACAGTAGGTCTAACTACCTATGCTCAAAATGCAACAAATATAGATTCAAACGCAGGTAAACAAGAGGTTCATTTTGATTCACCTGAAAGAAAAACAATTGCCCCAACTTCTACTCATGGTGATAAAGTCAAGACAGCTGAACATGACTCAATTCAAAAGTTCGGTGAAAAAAGGGAGTTGAAAAAAGGAACGAAAGAGGGTAATGAACAGGAAAGCGTGAAATTCTTAACGCCAAAAAGGAAATTTATTGCCCCTGAAACAAAGGAGCAGGAGAATAAAAAAGATAAAAGGCGGTGATAATTCAAGTGTGTTACATTTTAGTAATAAAGTTTCATGCTAAATATCATGGAAAATAATTTTTTTAATTAAAATAGAAAATTATGAACTTGAAATCAATTTTTCTTGCCACTTCGTTGATGGTTTTATCACTGACATCATTGAGTCAGGATAACATGGGTGTTGGCACATCGTCACCTGATCCGTCATCCATCCTCGAGCTTTCATCCAACCAAAAAGGTGTTCTCATGCCCCGGATGGATTCTATGAACAGAAAGGGAATAGGAAGCCCGGCAACGGGTCTGTTAGTTTATGATAACGACTACGACCAATTCTGGTATTTTGATGGTACGCAATGGGTGAGAGCTATTGGTCCGCAAGGCCCTCCCGGCCCGCAAGGTCCCCAAGGGCCACAGGGCACACAGGGACCACAAGGCCCTCAGGGTCCACAAGGCCCTCAGGGTCCAAAAGGTGATCCGGGGCCTCAGGGGCCTCAGGGACCTAAAGGCGATCCGGGGCCACAAGGCCCGCAAGGACCTCAGGGCCCGCAGGGACCTCAGGGCCCCAAAGGCGATCCGGGACCACAAGGCCCGCAAGGACCAAAAGGTGACCCGGGTCCGCAAGGACCAAAAGGACCTAAAGGTGATAGTGGTGCAACAGGCCCACAGGGTCCTCAGGGACCAACCGGCCCCCAAGGCCCCCAAGGGCCACAAGGTCCGCCCGGGCCCCAACAGGCAGCTAATGGATTATACGTGAATAACGAAGTACGTATGGGCGGCAATTTAATTGAAAATACCACCATCACCCAAGGGAGTTACAACTTGAATTACAACCTGAATGGCTCTGGTGATTTTGAAATACAGGACAACGGCCAATCAGCTGTGATTGTGGAGAACAATGGCAATGTGGGTATTGGAAATGCTGCGCCAAGTACATTTTTCCACTATCAAAACAGTGGCATAAGTGGTAGCTGGCAGGTTCGATGGGAAAATGGCAATAGTGATGATGGACTTATGCGGGTACGCAATACCAATGCCGGTAATGGCGCCCGGGTATTGATGGGCGTCACAAATTACAACGGTACATCTTTAGTAGCAACGGGCGTGATTGGTCTTTCCCTTAATACAAATTCGGGTACAATTGGTAGAGGTGTTATTGGTACAGCAAATACCTATGAAGGTGTAGGTGTAGAGGGCTCGCGGTATGATGATGGTGGTTCAGATGATGGCTGGGGAGGTGTGTTTTACAATGGCCTGGGTTACACCGGTTCTTTTGGTACAGCGTCAGATAGGCAATTAAAGAAAAGCATCAATTCCATTAACTCTGCTGTTGACCGCTTAAAGAAAGTAAGGGGCGTTCGCTATCAACATAAAATAAAAGAGTACCCGAACATGGGCTTGGGAGAGGGTGAGCAGTACGGTTTTGTTGCTCAAGAGCTCGAAAAGGAATTTCCACAATTGGTGCAGGAGAAAATTTTTAATACACAAGCTGCCTCTAAAAAGGAGCCCGATATGAAAGCCAAAGCTGACCATGAGAAATTTAAAACTGTCAATTATCCTGAATTAATCCCGGTGCTTGTGGAGGCAATCAAGGAACAACAGAAAGAGATTGACATGCTTAAGAAAAAAGTGAGTAATTTGCAGGAAGAGTAAGAGATTTGCCAAATCTGCCTAAGCTTTTGTTTCTTTACTGCAGAAAAAAGGGTGAAGGGTAGTGCTTTACAATTTTTATTTATCTAAATTTAACGCTTTCGGATGATACGATTTCTTACGGTTGGCTTTTTGCTATTGATCTTTTGTTCTGTTGATGTAATTGCACAGGATTCCCATTATTCGCAGTTTTATAATTCTCCTTTAACACTAAACCCCGCCATTACCGGTAAGATCAACGGCACTTTTCGTATCGCCATGAATTACCGCAATCAGTGGTTTGGCATTACTACTGATCACTCTCCTTATGTGACGCCTTCAGCTTCTGTTGATTTTCCGGTTCGGGTAAATAATGATGCTCTTGGTTTTGGCGTGATGGTTAAAAACGACAGGAGTGGCGGTGGCCGCTATAATAGTTTGCAAACAATGGGGTCTGCAGCTTATCACAAAGCTCTTGGCAATGATGCCAATCATTCCCTGTCATTGGGCATACAGGGTGGCTACCATCAAAAAAGCATCGACCTTGCTAAAATGGAATTCGGCAACCAGTACAATGGTGAAGAATTCAACACAAACCTGAACAGTGGTGAAAACATCGACAACACTTCTGTAGGGTTTGCTGACTTTAGGCCCGGTCTTTTCTGGAACGGTCGCTTTAGTGATCAAATCAATGCCTATACAGGTTTTTCTGTCTTTCACATCCTCGAACCCTCCGGTGCTTTTCTTGAGAATACGGAATTTACATTACCGCGTAAATATATGGCCCATGGCGGGTTAGAATACAAGCTGAATAAGCGGTTCAGTCTTTTGCCCTCAGTTATTTATATGAAGCAAAGTGAAGCCCAAGAAATCAATGCAGGCTTAGCCGGGAGTTATAGGGTTACCCCGGATGCGACTGTATATGCTGGCGGGTATTTCAGAGTAGAAGAGGAAGCGATAGCTTATCTGGCTGTCGATATTAGGGATTTGCGTCTCGGCTTTAGCTACGATTTCCCCGTTTCTCAGTTACGTGAGGCTGATGGTAGTTTTGAAGTATCGCTAACGTACGTGGGTCAAGTACTTCAGGGACCGGATGCAGAAACAAAACTATTCTGCCCTCGCTTTTAATCATAATCAAGCTTAGCTTTCAGGGAATACCTGAATGAACAGCTTTCCGCCTAAAGTGAAGGTATGAAGACAATTTCTCGTTATTTATTTGTTTTGGGATGCCTCTTTTTCGGGTTGTGTCAAACGACTCAAGCTATTCCCCCTCAACACATGCAAGATGATTTAATAGGCTGGCAACATTATATGAAGGAGGCAGATAAGGTCTTTGAAAAAGGTAGCTATTTATCAGCCATCGATTTTTATCAGCGAGTTCTTTCCCGGGCCCCCAAGAAAACGAAAGCAGCTTATAGAATTGCTATTGCCAATTACCGGTTGCGGGATTATGAAGCTTCCAACAAGTGGTTTGCTCATGTGATGGAGCTCGAAGAGGGAAAGCATCCACGGGCCTATTATTACAGAGGGATGTCTTTGAAATACTTAGGCAAGTACAATAAAGCCATAGATCAATTGCAAACCTTTCAAATGAAAGCTGAGGAAAAACAAAGTGATGGGAGTGATGATAAGCAGGATCAATCAGATGCTTCTCTCTCTACTCTTCTAAAGCGTGCCGCTATTGAGATCAAAGGCTGTCACCTGGGCTTAAAATGGAGCGAAGAGACCATTGATAAAAATGTTGAAGCATACCATTTGAGGGAGAAGATTAATAGCCCGTTTTCCGATTACGCCCCCCATACTTTTCATCAGGATACACTTTTTTATTCATCACTGCCTCAGGAACAAGCTATACCGGTTGATGATACCATCCAGCATCGTTATTCAAGAATTTATTGGTCAACGTGGTCAGATAGCGGTTGGACAAAAGGGAAAAGGATTGATGCACCTTTTAACAAGCAGGAGATACACATTGGGAATCCGGCATTAACACCGAATCAAGATCTTCTTTACTTTACTCAATGTGAAGAGCAGCAGGATTTGTCGATGCGCTGCTCCATTTATCGAGTTCAGAAAAAAGATGGTAGCTGGGGGCAGGCAGAAAAGTTGTCCTCACCAATTAATCCCGATACCGGTCACTCCACTCACCCTTCAATTGTAAGCCAGGATGATAGCTCGAACTATCTGTATTTCAGTTCAAACAGAAAAGGAGGAAAGGGGGGTATGGATATATGGCGCGCCCGGGTTGACAGCTCCGCTAATGTGAGCGAACCCGAGAATCCAGGTGATTCCATCAATACGGATTTCGATGAGATAACTCCCTATTTTCAGCCGCATCAAAAAAGACTATACTTTAGCTCAAATGGTCATGTGGGAATAGGGGGGTACGATGTATTTCGATCCGATTATCGATCGGACTCTACATGGTCGAAACCACATAACATAGGAAAACCCGAAAACTCAAGTGTAGATGACATGTATTACAGGAAATTGCCGGACATGAACCGGGCTTTTTTGGTATCGAACAGACCGAGTGGTTTTGAACTGAAAAATGAAACGTGTTGTGATGATATTCTCTCTCTCCGTTATCTCAAACATGTGTTTAAAGGTGAGGTGATGACATTGCAGGAGAATAAGTCAGTTCCTGTAGACAACCCGGTTGCTAAGTTAAAACGCTATGATCCTGCAAGTGGCCAATATAAAGTAGTTGAGGAAGATAGTGTCGATGGGTCAACATTTTCCTTTGAAATGGACCCTTCCACCAAATACAAGGTTGAGGTTGATAAAAGTGGTTATGCGAGCCAAACCGAAACTGTCAATACAACAGGTAAGTCTGTCACTGATACCATGCGCTCTATGGTTTATGTTGACAAAATTGAAAGAGGCAAAACCTATAAGTTGGAAAACGTCTATTTCGATTTGAACAAGGCAACATTACGCCCTTCTTCCAGGAAAGCGCTGGACTCTCTGTACTTGCTCCTTCTCGACCATCCCGGTATTATTATAGAGCTTAGTGCGCACACCGATTCACGGGGTAATAAGGAATATAACAAGAACCTTTCACAAAAAAGAGCAGAAAGCTGTGTCTCTTACCTGCGGAAAAAGGGAATACCCAAAGAGCGATTAAAAGCGAAGGGTTATGGTGAAAGCCAACTCCTCAACAAGTGTAAAGACGGTGTTGAATGTAGTGAAGAGCAACATCAAAAGAACCGAAGAACTGAGTTTAAAGTGATTGGCAAAATC
The DNA here is from genome assembly GCA_003022985.1 of Bacteroidetes bacterium SW_11_45_7. Lineage (GTDB taxonomy): Bacteria > Bacteroidota > Bacteroidia > Chitinophagales > SW-11-45-7 > SW-11-45-7. Next base: position 11,061 of record PXTV01000123.1, read on the forward strand.
GATGGCAAGATCGATTATCAGGATCAAAGAGCTGCAGTGGAAAAGAGTTCATCAGATACCGACCAATAATTCCCCGCTTTTTTCATACCTTATTTTAATAGTTTAATATGTAATATTAAATTGTCGTTATGTTTAATTGAATATGCAACAATTTCTTATCCTCATTTGTTATCTTACAATAGTTGGAAGATCAGCTAAAAATCATTAGTTTAGATGAATAAGGATGAACCGTATTTTGTCCATAAATAATAATTTTGGATTATTATTAATTGTCCTTTTCACGGGGCTTTTATGTATAGTTACTAAATACGCTACAGCTCAACTATCGGCCGATTTTTCCGTATCGCGTAAGTCCGGCTGTGCTCCATTTGTTGTAAGTTTCACTGATCAATCCACAGGTAATCCCACTTCCTGGGAATGGCATTTTGGAAATAATCAATCCTCAACTTCCCAAAACCCTTCTGAAATCTATAGCACACCTGGTCAGAAAACCATTACACTTATTGTGACAAACGGTACAACATCAGACACAATTGTTAAGCAGAATCATATAGAAGTTTTTGCAACACCTGATGCTGACTTTACTGCTTCACCAAAAACGGAATGTAACCCGATAACAGTCAATTTTACTGATCAATCATCACCAGGCTCCGGAACGCTCGATTCCTGGACGTGGGATTTTCCGGGGGGAAACCCCGGCAACAGTGGTAATCAAAATCCGCCACCGGTAACATACAGCCAATGCGGGAGTTATAATGTCACTTTAATTGTCACAAATACCAAGGGGTGCCAGGATTTTACAACAAAAGATGACTTCATCAAGTCCACCTGTATACCGGAGGCGGATTTCATGTCACCGGACACTTTTGGTTGTAGAGCACCTCATACTGTTCATTTCATTGACTCATCGCAGACTAATGCCTCAATGAGTTACAATTGGGATTTTGGTGATAATACAACAGACACCGTGGCAACACCATCTCATATTTATCAGGGCAGTGGGTTATATGATGTCACACTTGATGTCATTACACCAAGTGGATGTGCCGATACCATCACAAAGACATCTTATATTACTGTGGATAGCTTGTTTGCTGATTTTACGGTAAGCGATACGTTAATCTGTAAGCAGGAAGCCGTTCAGTTTACCTCTACAACAACGGATTCGGCTACAGGTTATCAATGGACATTTGACGGGGGTCACCCACCCACAAATCAACCTAATCCCTCCATAAATTTTGATTCAGCGGGCACCTTTGATGTTGGGCTTGTTGTGACCTTTCCAAATAATTGCAGTGATACCATCCAAAAAAGCGATTACATTGAGGTTCAGCCGATTCCCAATGCCGATTTTACTACTGATAGTGCCACAGTAGATTGCCGGACACCGCTTACAGTTAATTTCAACGATAATTCCTCAAATGCCAATTCCTGGAGTTGGGACTTTGGTGATAGTAGTACAAGTACACAACAAAATCCGGTTCATACATATACAACAGAAGGTAATTTCAATGTTTCCTTAACAGTAACCAACAATGCTGGTTGTACGGATACTGAAACCAAAAGCAATTTCGTTCAAATCAATTTCCCACAGGCTGAATTTATTGCCGATCCACGTATACAGATACGGGCGTTTTTGAGCCAACCCTTACAATTACTACTGCATCCGGTTGTGTTGATTCCTTTACAGTAGCATCCCCTATTAAAATAGGTGACTCCTCATCGGTCGATTTTAGTGCAACACCCACACAAGTTTGCTGGAAGGATCAGGTCAATTTTACCGATTTATCCGGCCAGAATGTTGATGATTGGCTTTGGGATTTTGGGGATGGTCAAAACTCCTTTCAACAAAACCCCCAACATGCTTATGAAGATACCGGCACTTATGATGTTACGTTAATCGCTACTTACAATGGATGCCCTGATACGTTAGTCAAAAACGACTATATAGAAGTCGCACCCCCTATTCCGGATTTTGTTTTCAGTCCTTCATGTAATCCTCCTCTGCAGTATTCATTTACAGATGAATCTGAAGGAGCTGATCTGTGGGAATGGGATTTTGACGATGGAGGGGCAACCTCCACTCAACAAAACCCCACCCATACGTTTTCCAGCACCGGTCAATACATGGTTGAGCTTACTGTCACCGATACGGTTAGCGGCTGTCAAAAAACGAAAACAAGGAATATTCAGGTGTCCAAACCCGCTGCCTCATTTTCAGCAAATCAAGTAAACGGCTGCCGGCCATTCCAGGTAACTTTTGCCAACACATCATCTTTCAATGATAATACAAGCTGGTTGATTCCCTCTGTAAGTTCCAATCCAGTAGGTAACCAGGATTCGTTACAATACACTTTCTCCAACGCTGGCAAGTACGATGTTCAAATGATTAATTGCGATGCTACAGGATGTTGCGATACCCTGACCAAGCAGGATTACATTACAGTCAATGGGTCGAACCCTGATTTTACACTTGATTCCACTGCGGGCTGTTTGCCCCATACCGTTTCTTTTACCGATCAATCGAGTTCTCAATTTAGTTCAATAGCCAATTGGCAATGGGATTTTGGCGATGGAAGTACCTCCGGCCAGCAAAACCCAACCCATACTTATAACCAAAGAGGCACATTTGATGTGACCCTTACTGTAACTGATACATTTGGTTGCACCAATTCAGAAACGAAGAATAATGTAGTCAGTTCCCTTCAACCTGTAGCAGATTTTACTACCATTTCGGATACATTCTGTAAGAATCAAGTGTTTTTGTTTAACAATCAATCCTCAGGGACACAGCTTTCTTATGCCTGGGATTTTGGTGATGCGAATAATGGCACTTACACCGTTTCATTGTACGTAGAAGATAATTACGGTTGCGACAGCATAATTCAGCAATCGCTCACTGTTCAGGACCCTGAGATGGGCTTTTTTGCCGATGATACAGTTGATGAATGTCCTCCGTTTTTAGTGGACTTTACCGATACGACACAATACAATATACCCATATCGAGCTGGCGATGGGAGTTTGGTGACTCGACATTTTCCACCCAGCAAGATGCTTCTCACATTTATACGGAACCGGGCGTTTACGATGTGTCTTTGTTTGTTGAGTTTGCCAATGGTTGTAAGGATACCGTTACAAAACAAAACCTTATAGATTTGGATGGGCCTGATGGGAACTTAATATTTTCCCCAAAACAAGGATGTACACCTCTGGAAGTCTGTTTTAATGCCAATACAAGCAATACTACCATCGGTCGTATTTGGGATTTTGGAAATGTTGTGGTATCAGGCCCTGATACCATCTGTCACACTTATACAACAAATGGCATCTATCAACCCACTGTTTTACTTAGTGACACGGCCGGCTGCAATTTTCTGCTGGAATCTGAGGATTCGGTAGTAGTGGACACGCCCAGCGTTGACTTTGGTATAAGTAGTCAAGTGGCTTGTCGGCCGGCTACCATTTCTTTTACTGATTCCACCACAACCCAAGTGGATATAGCAGAGTACCATTGGGATTTTGGAGACGGTACAACAGATACAGTTCCTAATCCCACGCATGTTTTTGACACGGCCGGCACCTTCGCTATTACTTATTCAGTTGAAAATGAAATAGGATGCAGAGATTCATCTACTGATCAAATCACCGTATATCCACAACCTGAGGCGGACTTTTCAGCCAGTGATACTGCCGGATGTGTACCCGTAACAGTACAATTCAGCGATCAATCAACGATTGCTGATACCGGTATTGTCGAAAAGAAGTGGTATTTTGGCGACTCCGATACTTCTACCGCTTCTGATCCTGTACACCTGTACGATTCAAGCGGTACCTATACAGCAATGCTTGTCATTACTGATAAGCTCGGTTGCACTGATACAGCTTATCAGGATATTCATGTGTTTCCACTGCCCGATGGTATTCAAGTGGATGATACGACAATTTGCGCAAAGGATACAATCAATTTAGTCGCCTCCCAGGGGGATTCCATCTACAATTGGTCTCCCGGCTATGGGCTTAGTGACTCAACTGTAGCAAGTCCTTTAGCTTACCCGGACACAACCACAGAATATACACTGGATGTGCTTAGCTCTAATGGTTGTCCTTTTGATGATACTGTTCTCGTTAATGTGATTTCACTGCCTCAGCTTTCCGTGGCACCATCACCTGATACATCAATGTGCTTTGGCGATACTGTTCAAATAAGCGCTCAGGGTGAGGGAGTTGGTTATAGTTGGTCACCTCCTGATGGATTGTTTACCCCGGACAGTTCTTTTAGCCAAGCATCACCGGCTGCAACAACTACTTACACAATGCAGCATACCGATACGAATGGATGCAGTAGTTATGATTCTGTCAAGGTGATCGTAAATCGGTCGATAGCAAGTTTTGAAGAGCCAATTGCCTGTTTGAATGATACATCTTACTTCACTGATCAATCCATCAATATCGGAGGGCAGATTATCAAATGGCAGTGGGATTTTGGCGATGGTGACTCATCCACAGTGCAAAATCCGGCTCATTTGTACGATGCTGAAGGGACTTACCCTGTCGATCTTTACGTCAAGGATAATAACGGATGTGAAGATGATACAAC
>PXTV01000124.1:0-1669 GCA_003022985.1 Bacteroidetes bacterium SW_11_45_7
GGCCGGGTTCGGGTAGATTTGAAGGGAGGATAGTGCTGACTCATCACCAATGCCCGTGGAATTATAGACGCTTGCCGATGACGTATTACCTTGGAGAGGCACGTTGGCTTCGTTGGCAGTAATGGCCCGTATAGAGGTCACGGAAAGATCGAGCGATACACCACCACTTGTGTTGATGTTGTCTTTCACTTTCATCTTCACATGGCCAATTGCTCCATTGCCGGAGCTGTTTTGCTGGTCGGTCCGGGTGAGGGCGATATCCAATTGGCTGCTGGCTGTGATCTCTTTGTCAATGAACAATAGGTCACCGGGTGCGCCCAACCAGGAAGCGTTTGGCTCAAAACGGACGCTGTTCGGCTCGATGATGTTGTTGTTGAATTGGACGGTGAAGGCTGTTCCATAGAGAGCATTGATGGGCTGGTTGGCCGAGCCGACCTGAACCGGTACCTGAATTATTTGCCCTGTTAATACGCTATCGGGCATGTCGAGGGATACCGGTGGCGAATTGGGGTTATTACCGCCCGAAGTTTTGTTGTGCGTTTTGCTATAGTTCTGATTGATAGCCATGGTGTCCTGGCCGTTGATCGTTCCATCACCATTGCAATCAGCAAAGGTGTAATTCACACCATTACTGAAGGTTTTACTCCATGGTGTTGCGCTTTTGGGCTCCCATAAAGTGGAAATATTTGCTCTTGCTGGACCTGTGGATCCATGGGCTGTGCCTATAGAGAGAAGATCAGTGTTATTAACAATCCCATCGTTATTGGCATCGCCAGGCCAAACACATGGAGTGCCGTTAACCACAGAAATAGTTTCCGTACTTGTTCCCATACAATTGCTTGAATCAGTGACGGTAACAGTATAACTCCCTGACGGTAAGCCTGAGATGGTAGCACCATTTTGTCCATTGCTCCATTGATATGAATAGGGCGGTGTGCCACCACTTGCTGTTACGGAGATCGAACCATTGGTACTATCGCATGATGTTACATCCTGTATGTTGGCATTAATGGTGAGGGGCGGGCAACTCAAGGTATCCTTACAGGGCGATCCTTGTTGACGTACTTTTAGGGTATAAGAAAATAATTGATCATTTATTGTCTGAGGGAAGTTTTCAACCCAGATTTTTACCCAAAAACCAACTTGGTAATTGCCAACCGAATCATTTGTTGTGCCAGTCACTTCAATGCAACCTGTTTCACTTGGTCCCCATATATTGGTAGGCGTACCGTTTGAGGTGGTAAAGTTGATCCCACTTGGCGGGCCATTAAAATCAGCCACAGCATCAAGTGTATCTTGGGGACGTATAACGCCAACACTATCTAAGCGAAGGGAATCAATTGTTAGGGTACCCTTTTTTGATTTATTTTCAAAATTAATAACTGCTGAATAAGGTTTTCCTCTTTCAATACAGCTAAGTTGTGTCCAATCAGGTGAGAGTCCTGGGTTGCCTGTGGGTTGAGGCGGAACGCAATCGAAAATGCCACCACCTGTACTACAATTATAGGTGCCATTCCATCCCTGGGCTGTCCCTGAACCATCAGTGGTAAAACGAACAAGCATTTCACCTCCGCTGGAAGTTACCTGCTTAGGGATGGAAGAGCCGGAGAAAGTCCCCAATACAGGAGCTGCTGTAGTCAGGCCGTCATAGATAGTTACTTCATCATCT
>PXTV01000124.1:1757-5130 GCA_003022985.1 Bacteroidetes bacterium SW_11_45_7
ATTGTTAACGGTATCGTAACAGGAGTTCCCTTGCTGACGTACTTTCAGGAAATAAGAAAAATTCCAACCAGCAAGTTGTTTTCCTAATTCATTTAATTCACCTTTTACTGGACTACTAGGTTGTGAGCCCCACAAAGTCACCCATAGCCCAAGTTGATAGTTCCCTATTGGATCATTTGTTGTTCCGCTCAAGGTTATACAGCCGGTCTCACCTGGTAACCATGTATTAACCGGTGTACCATTTGATGTGACATAGCTTATGCCATTGGGAAGGCCACTATAATCAGCTACAGCATCAAGTGTATCTTGCGGAGCTATAATACCAATACTATCGAGGCGAAGGGAATCGAAAGGTGTATTTCCCCCCAGTGAGGAAGGGGTCTCGATTCTGATGGTTGCATTGAAGGATTGCCCTTGACGGACACAATACAAGTTGGTCCAATTCGGTGTTAATCCTGGATCACCGGTGGGCTGAAGCGGTACGCAAGAGAAATTACCACCTCCTTTACTACAATTGTAGGTAGCACTCCATCCCTGGGCGGTTCCTGATCCGTCAGTGGTAAATCGAACCAGCATTTCGTCTCCGCTGGATGTCACCGGCTTAGGGATGATAGAGCCGGAGAAACTCCCCAATACAGGGGCTGATGTTGTTGGGCCGTCATAGACGGTCACTTCATCACCAATCTTTTCTGTAGCAAAAGAGTTAAAACTTAGCCTAATGCTGTCTGCATTTGGTGGATTGATCAACCAACCACAATTGGTGTTATTCTTGTAATTATCTGTAACACTGCCATCTTCAAAACTCCCCTGAAAGTTATTTAAGGTTGTAGTGCCATTGCACGTAAGGTTAATGGTATCGGTGCAAGGTGAACCTTGTTGACGTATCTTCAAATGATATGGAACATTTAAATTGGTTCCTAATTGCTGTTGTAGTTGGTGTAATTCACCATTAATAGAACCAATGGGGGGAGCCCATATAGTCACCCATATACCAAGTTGATAGTTCCCTATTGGATCATTGGTTGTTCCGCTAAAGGCTAAACAACCTGTTTCACCTGGCAACCATGTATTAACTTGTGTACCATTTGATGTGACATAACTTATACCATTGGGCGGGCCACTAAAATCAGCTACAGCATCAAGTGTATCTTGTGGATGAATAATACCAATACTATCGAGGCGAAAGGAATCGATGCTCATCCCTGCCGTGGTTGTAGGTGGCTCAATATTGACGGTGGCATTAAAGGATTGTCCTTGGTAAATACACTGCAGATTGGTCCAATCGGGTGTTAACCCTGGATTCCCTGTAGGTTGAGGCGGCACACAAGGCTGTGCTACAGCATTGGGGAAACTTCCCGTAATCAAGAAACTTATCAGAAGTGTTAAAAGCAATTGAGAACGTCCCATAGAATTTGATCTTTTAAAAAGTGATTGATAAAATATGCTTTTAAGTTATTTTCCTAATTTATAACTTTTATATGAAATTACAAAACATTGCTATTGTTGCCTCTCTTTACAATAATCAAGTGTTGTGATATGGTCAATGGTGAAACTTGATAGATTGGCAAAGCAATCTTGTTCAAACAAGCAGTTAGGTAAGGGGAGAAAATAAATAAGAGATGTGGTTTGCTGAGGGATGTTCCAATAGGACGGCTAAGAGGGAGAGAAAGGAAACGATAATAATATGTTCTGTCATTCCTTACAAGATGGCTAAATAAGGGGGCTGGTCCGTTTAACGGGAAGCGGAGGTGGTTGCATTTGCTTCTGGGGTATTTTGATCCTGTTTCTTTTGCTCTTTCCCATCCATGTACCCCACATTGGGACAGTCACATTTCTCCTTAAAGGCTCCGCAACTCGTCAACAGAACGGAAAGAGAAAACATGACAAGTAAGGTTTTGAGCGGTTTCATACGATCGATTTTGGAATTGGAACGTGTCTTCTTTATACTTTAATCACTTGAACTAAAGGTAAAAATGTTTTCAGTAATTGACCAATTCAATTGCATCTTGCTGATGCAATTGAGCCAACTTTTTGATCTTTTACTTGTTAAATGATGCAAACGTCTTGAAAAATAGCTCAATTGCCCGCAATGGCTCTACCTAAATAACGGTATTTCTACGTTGATAGTTTGGAATCAGTCTAAATAGTCCTACATTTGTTATTCATTAAGTGGGTAAGAAAATGGTCAAGTTATTCCTTGCAGAAAGTCATTATTTAATTCGTAGGGGGATGGCCTGTATTCTTACCGAAGAAGAGGGCATTCAAATCGAAGGCCAGGCTACCGATCTGGCCGAACTCGAAAATAAGGCCCAAACGCATCGGCCGGATGTCTTGATGGTGGATTACACCTCTGACAATTTTCCGGCTCAAGATTTAACACCCCTTCTTACCTATTTCCCCAACACTTATCTGTTGGCTATCACGCCTCAGCAATCCCAGCGGATTTTATTCCAGGGATTGGAATTGGGCGCCCAAAGCTTCCTCCTGAAAGATTGTGAGCAAGACGAAATCATCGATGCCATCTATGCCACTGCCAAAGGCGAAAATTTCTTCTGCGGTAAAATCCTGGAGAAAGTATTACAAGAATACGATGAAGATAAGCGCTCGGGCCATCAGTGTAGTTTGCTCAAGCAAAACTGCAGTGTGCTCGATCAAATCTATTGCAGCTGCGATCCTGTTCGTTTATCGGAACGCGAAAACGAGATCCTTCGGCTAATAGCGAGCGGCTATACGAACAAAGAAATTGCCGATCACCTCTTTCTAAGCAATCACACCATCATTACCCACCGTAAAAATATCATGAAGAAGCTTTCCATCACGAATACGGCTGAGTTGGTGATTTACGCTGTGAAAGAACGCATAGTTGATCCTCAATAAAGGATTGATAGATCATTCCAGGTACTTCTCTTTTCTTTACTTCTTGATAACGGCCGGCTCCTTATCTGCATCCAATGAGAGATTGCTCTACCCATGTGACGGTCTTGCCGTCTTGCAGACAATGGAGCATGTCATGTACTTGACAAAACATCCAAACGAAAGTGACGTTATTTACCATTGATTCGTTGAACCAAGAACCAGCATCATGGCAACAGCAACAACCAGGCAATCCAAACGCTCCCTTCACAGGCGTCACCATAAGTTAGCTGATCCGCAGGCGCAGCTCGATCTTCTTAACAAGAATCACAAAACGAACGAATTACCAACGTTTGGCGATAAGCTAAACGAGATCGGCTTGACGCCTTTCCGCCCATCCGGTATTGAAATTCTGCAAATGAACGTGGGCTATATGTGCGATCTGAGCTGCAGTCATTGCCACGTTGATGCTGGGCCTGACCGCAAGGAGATCATGTCAGAGGAGACCATGCAGCAATGC
>PXTV01000124.1:5135-8027 GCA_003022985.1 Bacteroidetes bacterium SW_11_45_7
CGAATAAGAAATTCCGTGAATTTCCGCAGTTTTTTAAAGATCGTGGGGTAGCTGTTGTTGCTTCTCTGCCCTGTTATACGCCGGATAATACAGACAAACAACGCGGTGATGGCGTCTTCAAGCGATCGATTGAAGCCCTGGCGATGTTAAACGAGCACGGATTTGGCAAAGAAGGAACCGGTCTTGAACTCGATTTGGTTTACAATCCGCTCGGTTTCCACTTACCTCCTTCTCAAGAGGATTTGGAACAAGACTATAAACGCCAACTCAAGAAGCATTTCGATATCGCGTTCAACAACCTCTATACCATTACCAACCTTCCCATAAGCCGTTTTCTGGAATCATTGGTGAAGGCAGGTAAGGAGCAGGAATATATGGACCTTTTGGTGAATTCCTTTAACCCCGCTGCTGTAGGGGGTGTCATGTGCCGGAACACCCTCTCCGTGCGGTGGGATGGCAAGTTGTACGATTGCGACTTCAATCAGATGCTGGAAATTGGCACCGACAGCAATGTGCCGCAATATATCGGGGAATTTGACAAAGAGGCGTTAAATAATCGCAACATCCAGATCGATCAACACTGCTTTGGGTGTACAGCAGGTGCAGGCTCCAGCTGCCAGGGGTCGTTGACATAAAAATAGGGAAATGCCCGATGCTCTCACATTCGCGGACAGGGAATAACCCTTAAACGATCTTTACCGGGTATAATGCCCGTATAGACAACCGAGATGACACGTTGATATCGTAATTGACCAGAACCCGCAAGCTGCTGTACTGATAGCCGACAAGCGGTATTGCTGCATCATCCCAGCGGTAATAAGCACCGGCAAAGAGCTTTTGTTCAGCCCTGCTCCTGAAAGGAAGTTTAAAGCTCGCCAGACTGCCAAAAACCGCCTCCTGTGCCCTTTTTTGGTTGGAGTACATGATACCGGGCGAGATGGTAATGCGATCTGTTAGATCAATTGTTGCACCGGCATTGGCAATGGGTCGTGGTCCAAGGCGGTTGTCGTTGCCGTAAAACGATTCTTTGGGCCGGTTAAGATGGTAAAGGGCTAATCCTGTATTGATGGATATATCGTTGGTGATCTCTCCACTCAACATAGCGCCAGCAGTGACGTCCATAAATGTCAAATTGTTGCCATCGGGGTTTTCACCGGATGGGATGTCCTGATCAAAGCCATTGTCAGTCCATTGCTCGTTGAAATACAGGTTGTCGTAGTTGACCTGTTTCTGGACAAAAGCCAAGCCGGCACCAAACGAGAGGTAGAAATCATTAAAGCGATCGAGCGATAGGTGATAGGCCCCTGTTAATCTTGCTTTATTCACGCTCAATTGACCATCCCCTGCTTTATCATGAACGATGTTGGCTCCTACACCGATTTTATCGCCAACAGGTGCTCTGCGATCAAATACACTTCCGTCCCCATAAGCGGATATTGTTCGGTAGGTAAAATTCCCGGAAGCGCTTCCCCAGGGCCATTGGTTCTTGTAGTTCAGGCCAACGCGCCAATCCTCTTCAAAATAGGCAGTCTGCGCTGGATTAACGGTATGAGGTGAGGAGAAGAACTGCGAGAAATGCACATCCTGCGCCTGTGATGCGCCACATATAAAAATGGCAATACAAACGATCATGAAGGGTCTCATTGATACTAACGTTCCATTTGATTGGAATATACGCATTTCTAAGTATTTTGGAAAACCACTACCGCAAGAGCGTAATGTTACCCTTTTGCGTTGTTGTTTCACCATTTAAAAACGTAGTTTCAAGGGTGTACACATAAACCTCCATTTCCTGCTTTTTTCCTTTATAGGTGCCGTCCCACCCATTTTCCAGATCGTTGGATTCAAAAACCTTTTCGCCCCAGCGGTTGTAGACTTTGAACTCGATGGTTTCAATCCCGTATCCTTCTACATACAGCTTGTCATTTGTGCCGTCATTATTCGGTGAAAAGGCATTGGGCACATCAACACGTGCTTCGAAAACTGTACGGATGGTGTCGCAATAAGTGTCCGGGCATCCCTCTTCTGTTGTGGTTGTTAAGCACACTTCGTACGTGCCTTCCCCCTCGTATTTATGGGATGGCTCGAAAAGGGTTGAACCGGAGCCATCGCCAAAAGCCCATTGATAGTTAGCACCGCCCTGGCTCTGGTTGTCGAAATCAACCTCATTGAAGACTTGTTTGACAGTTGTGTCAGGTTCGAACTTGGCAAAAGGCGCTGCATAGACCTGGACGGATCTGACAGCCGTATCTGAGATATTACATGCCGAATCGTTTTTTGTGACTAATGTAACATCGTACGCCCCATCAGATGTGAATGCATGAGAAGGCGATTCCTCTTGGGAGGTTGTGCCATCATCAAAATCCCAGAAATACTCCTTGCCGTTGTTGCTCGTATTTGTAAAGGTTGTATCTAAGGGTGCGCACGCATTTTTTGGCGGAATATAATCGGCCCGGACTCTTGGTTTGAGGGATACTTTGCGCCTGGCTGTATCGCGGGCTACACAAATACTGTCGGTGCTGGCCTCCAATGTGATCCAGTAATCGCCCGCTTGTTGATAGGTCCGGGAAGGTTCGACAAGTGTAGAGGAATCACCATTGCCAAAGGTCCATAAATACTCCGAGGCATTGCGGCTTTGATTAGTGAGAGAAACCGGAAGAGAGTCGCATTGGTCCGGGTAAGCCGCTGTGAAATCGGCCGACACTGTATCGCTTGAAGCGATATACTTGAATGTGGTTGTGTCCGCAAAATTGCAAGCTCTGGGATTTGACACGATGACAGAACCGTAATATGTGCCTGTATCGGGGTAAGTATGGGTGGGAGCTGCAGTTGTATCGGTTGCCCCGTCTCCAAAGTCCCAGAAGTAGTCCCGGGCATTGTTCCCGATGGAGT
>PXTV01000125.1:0-1003 GCA_003022985.1 Bacteroidetes bacterium SW_11_45_7
TTTAAAGGAAGGTATTTAGACGTGCCTTGAATGTTGCTAACCACATTGAGATGCGAGAGCATGACACCCTTTGGATTCCCCGTAGTACCGGATGTGTAGATTAAAGTGGCCAATTCCTCCGGGTTGATAGCTTGCATGGCGTCATCTACTTCGTGCTGATTATCCGCATACTCACCCGGCTCCATAAATTCGCTCCAATGGCGGGCAGCACGCACATCGTCAAAGGTATAAACCTCCTCCAGCGAGGGGACGTTGTCTTTAATGGCCATGACCTTGTTGTACAGCTCATTGTCGGACACGAAGCAAATCCTGATTTCGGCATTGTTGAAGATGAACTCGTATTCGCCTTCACTGATGGTGGGATAGATGGGCACATTAATGGCGCCTACCTGCAGCATCCCGTAGTCTGCAATGTTCCATTCGGGCCGGTTATTGGCAATAAGGCCTACCTTATCCCCTTTCTTGATGCCGTATTTAAGCAATGAACGGCTAAACTGGTTGATCTTGTCGATGAATTCCTGCGTAGAATACTGACGCCATTGGCCGTTTTCCTTAGCTGCTAATGCATCTTTTTGAGGATAATTGTCACGTTGGTGGTAAACAATGTCGAAAAGACGGGTGATCTCCATGATGTTGGTTTTTCGTTTTACGCTCGTAAAGTATTGTAAAAATGGTGATTAAACTTACTGATGAAACAGCAATTTATGTCATTCTAAGCCAGTTATTTTACGTGAGAATAGCCAGAGATTGACTAATCAAGCGGGCGTAAAAATAAAAGATTTTCCGATTCTTGGAAAATCTGATAGACAGGTGATTAAGAAGCATCAACAGAATGGAAAATAACGATTACTTGAAGAGTTTCGATAGCCAAAAAGTTGATAGACCTTATTTACAAAAATCTCAAATTTATCAAATTTCAAATTTCAAATTTCAAAGATCAAATCTCAAATGGCAAAAATCACCCTTCCACCTCTACATAACTCGCATCTTTACTCGGCAGAAT
>PXTV01000125.1:1143-4515 GCA_003022985.1 Bacteroidetes bacterium SW_11_45_7
CCTTCGCTGATGGCCCATACTACAAGTGACTGTCCCATGCGCATGTCACCAGAAGCAAAGACGCCTTGCACATTGGTCCGGTATTTGGTGGTGGCTACGAGATCGTTCTCGTTCGATGCCACATCGAGCTCCCACAATACACTACCGGGCTCTGGCTGCGTGAACCCCATCGCTAAGAGGCAGAGATCGCAGTTCATGATGCGCTCAGTGTCTTCCTTCTCGGTAAAATAAGGATTGCCCCCATTCTCCGGAATGTGCCATTCGAGATCGACAATCTTAAGGCCAGCGAGATTGCCCTTCCCGTCACTGATGAACGCCTTGGTGAGGATGGACCACCTGCGCTCAACACCTTCTTCGTGAGAAGCGGAAGTCTTGAGTGTCATGGGCCATTGCGGCCAGGGGTTGTCTTCCGGCCGCTCATTTGGCGGTTGCTCCGTCAGCTCGATCAGCGTGATCGATTTGGCCCCCTGCCGGTTGGACGTGCCCACGCAATCAGAGCCTGTATCACCACCGCCAATGACCACTACGTCTTTGCCTTCGGCAGAAATGGTTTCAGCTTCCGGGAAAGTGTCTCCTGCATTGCGCTTGTTTTGCTGCACCAAAAAATCCATGGCAAAGTGTACGCCATTCAGCTCCCGCCCGGGAATGGAGAGGTTGCGCGGGACAGTGCAGCCGGTGCCCAGCACGATGGCGTCATTTTGTTCATGCAATTCTTTGGCTGAAAGGTTGATTCCCACATTGGCGTTTGTGTAGAATTCAATACCTTCCTTTTTCATTAGCTCAATGCGTCTGTCGACAACGCGATGCTCCAGCTTAAAGTCCGGAATACCGTAGCGCAGCAATCCGCCAATGCGGTCTTCACGCTCATAAACTGCAACAGTATGCCCAGCCTGGTTAAGTTGGGCTGCTGCTGCCAAACCGGCCGGTCCGGAGCCGATAACGGCCACTTGTTTGCCGGTGCGTTCTTGTGGCTCTTCCACTTCTTCAAATCCTTTCTTAAAAGCTTGCTCGGCTATTTCCTTTTCGATTTGCTCAATAGTCACCGCAGGTTTGTTGATGGCAAGCACACATGAGCTCTCACACGGTGCCGGACAGATACGGCCCGTGAACTCGGGAAAGTTATTGGTGGATTTGAGGATGCGGTGTGCTTCTTCCCAGTTCCCGGCATAGACGGCACCGTTAAAATCCGGAATTTGGTTGCCGAGCGGGCAGCCATTGTGGCAAAACGGAATGCCGCATTCCATGCAACGGGCTGCTTGTTCCTTTGATGTCGATTCCGGGAACGCCTCGTAAAACTCGCTATAGTTCTTGATCCGCTCTTTGACGGGTTTCTTTCGAGGTTCTTCTCTATCGTATTTCAGAAATCCTTTTGAGTGATCCATTTCTTGTTGAGTTATTGAGTTTCCCGATCACAAGGATCGGGGAAAGTTATTGAGCTATTGAGTTGATTGGTCATTGGTTATGTACTCAATACTCTGGCGCGTGATTGTATCGCGTGTTTTGAGTTCAGCCCCGGTTGGTGTCCTCACCAACCGGCAGCGGAATCCAGGAAAAATATCCTAAATGACGCTCGTTCCAATTGCACGAATCGAAAGTATCGCGTACCTCACGGATAATTTAAGTATGCTTTAATGTGTGAAATAAACTCTTTCATTTCTTCAAACATTTCAAGAACAGTTTCCTTTTTGAATTCAACTTAAGCGTCATAATCTCCCTTAGTTCTCCGGTTGAATGCCTTGTTGATGATCTTGCCATATTTGGAATCAATTACCCCTTCTTGAATAAAGTTCTTGTTGAACCAACCGATTAATTGACCATGTTTCGATGTTTTAAACCGATAAGCAAGTCCCAGTGCCAGAAGAGAATAGAATATCCCATAGTAAATTCTGTTAACTGCCGATCGTAATCTTTCATTTTCAATCAGAAGTTCAACATCAAGGATGGTTTCATCAGCTTGCTCCAGCCGGTATTTGATCAAACTTTCCCTGTCGTCACTTTGAATACTCATGCGTAAATCCCCGATTGAATGGCGTCCTGGTAGATCGGTTGCCGTCCGCGAATCGAGTCCAGTTCTTTCGTAGATAGCAAGTGAACATCCAGCAGGATGTCGTACTTCAAGTCGATGTCATAGCATAAGTCAAGGATTTGGTTTTCATCCCTGCTTGTGTAGTCTCCCTCCAGTACAATAAGTACATCGTAATCGGAATAATCTACAGCTTGGCCCTTGGCTTGCGAACCAAACAAAATCACGTCCTGAATGGAATCTCCGTAGTTGTTGAGGAGATAATTTTTAAGATCAGATAGTATTTTCTGTAAATTTTCCATAAACAGTTAAGTCAAACGACAAATTCACTTTTCAAGTTTGATTTTCCTTTCTCTAACCTTACGCAAAAACTCCCTCTTTTCTTCCAAAGACATATCTTTCATGTGCTCAGCCATCTTTTGCTTGATGTCACTGAAAAATGCGACTAAATCAAACTTCTTCTTTGTTTTATTCTTCATTTTTTAATATAAATCCTTATTGTAGAAGTTAAAATATTAATTAACATATAGCTGATTTACAGCTCATTAAGGATAAAATAATTTTAAGTATTATTTATATGTTCTATTTTTATATCTTTTGAAAGATCAAATTGACTTCTCAAAAATTCGCCTGAATTGTTTAGATCTTGAAAGTAAATTTTTTTGAAGACCCCACTTGATTTAAGTTCATTGAATATTTCCCTATCAACTTTTCGATTGAAGAAAGGAAATGAGTAACCAATTAGAATCAAAATTTCATTATTTCTTACACCCTTAAATCCGCAAGTTAAGCAAAAAGCCAAAACAAATTTATAAATTATGAATTTGTTTTGTAACTGACCCTTTTTATAGCCAGTTTGGGCCTATTTTCCACAATTCAACGCATACGTGCCCTTACCCACTTTCCTTGCGGCTATTGCGGGTAAGCCGTCTCTTCCAATAAATCATTTGCTTACGGGGAGCGGTCTCCCGGACGATGAATGGGCAGGTTGGTGAACAGTTTGACCCCCTGTCTTCGCCCGGAGTGGGTCACCTTGGCGGGAATTGAGACCAACCGAAAGATGAATTTTTTCAGCCGGTCTTTGTTTCTAACCACCGAACACGCTTTGCTAAAGTTATCAATCAGCCATTTGTAGAGCACATGGCAGGCGGCCATGATGGTCAGATAAACAGTGTTATATTCCAGGAAGCTGGCCGGCATTCGCTTCCGGTTAAAGTCGTTGTTCTGAATATCAAAGAGCCGTTCTGAGTTCCCCCGCCCGTTGTAGTATTCGATGATCTGTTTGTCGGCCCACTGGCGGTCATTGGTGATGATAAAATGGTAGTTGTAGGAATCCCCTGACTCCACAC
>PXTV01000126.1 GCA_003022985.1 Bacteroidetes bacterium SW_11_45_7
ACAAGGTGTCTCGGCCGGGCAAACCAAAAGTACCTGCCTCATCTCGCCTCGCCTCGCCTCAGGCGAGGGATAATGAGGTACGCGTTTTTGTGATGAACCCCTTTTAGGAAGGGCTTTTTGAATTTTTCAGCATGATCGATTCCTTTCAAAGGCATAGCGGCTTCTGCACCATCTCCATTTCTCAGTTCTCCATGGCATAACCTGCCCTCACCACGCATGATCTATTTGGCATCGTTGACCCGAATCCCACAACTTCCTTATTTTTATCCTGTTGAGTCATGAAGGGCAGATACTGTAATTGTTGGAAAGAACACAAGAAGGAATGTCTATGCACATCACGATTGTTGGTGCGGGCCTTGCCGGCTCCTTATTGGCTATTTACCTGGGCCGGAAGGGCTACCGTGTTCATGTTTATGAGCGAAGAGCAGATATGCGCAAAGTGGATGTATCTGCCGGGCGCTCGATCAATTTGGCATTGAGCGATCGCGGCTGGCGGGCTTTGGAGGAAGTAGATATGAAGGCCACAATCAATGAGATCGCCACGCCCATGAAAGGCCGCATGATCCATCAGGACGATGGGCATCTGGATTTTCAGCCGTACGGCCAGGAAGGACAAGCCATTTATTCTGTCTCGCGCGGGTTGCTCAACCAATACCTCATGGATGCTGCTGAAGCAACCCGGAATGTCACCTTGTATTTCAATCAGCAGTGTGAAGACATCAACCTTGATCAAACAGCCGTCACATTCCGTGACAATAACACCGGCCGGGAACAAACCATCGATACGGATATCATCCTGGGCACCGATGGTGCTTTTTCCGCAGTTCGCCAGCGCTTGATGAAAACGGATCGCTTCAATTATTCGCAATCGTTCCTTGAGCATGGCTATAAGGAGTTGAGTATTCCGGCAGCACATGATAGCTCCCACCTGCTCGAAAAGAATGCGCTGCATATCTGGCCCCGCAACAGTTTTATGCTGATAGCACTGCCCAACCTCGATGGCAGCTTTACATCAACATTGTTCCTACCCTTTGAAGGGGGTCCTTCGTTTGAGCAACTGCGGGATGAAAACGATGTGGCATCTTTTTTCCAAAATCATTTCCCCGATGCTTATGAGGTGATGCCCACCCTTAAGGATGATTTTTTCAATAATCCCACTTCATCACTGGTTACAATTCGCTGTTATCCGTGGTCGTTTGCCGGGAATGCAGCTATCATGGGTGATGCGGCTCACGCTGTTGTGCCCTTTTATGGACAGGGCATGAATGCCGGATTTGAGGACGTCCGGTTGTTTAACCACTATCTTGAGGAAGAGGGCGATTGGGAAGCTGCATTCCATACTTTTGAACGGGAGCACAAACCTGATGCTGACGCCATAGCCGATCTGGCACTGGAAAACTTTATCGAAATGCGGGACAAGGTGGCTGATCCGCAATTCCTGTTGCGCAAAAAGCTCGAAAAAAAACTGGAAAAGCGCTTCCCCGATCAATTTCAATCGGTTTACGCAATGGTTACATTCAGTCACCAACCGTACAGCAAAGCATTAGAAATGCAGCAATATCAGGATCGCTTGTTCAACGAATTGGTCAGCACTCCCGGTGTGGAGGAAAAAGTGGATAATGGCGCGCTGGATGAGCGCATCAGCAAATGGTTGGAAGGGTGACGCTTCACCGGTTAGGAATTGTTCACAATCATCTTTATATTTAAGTAAACCAGAGGAATTGTTTCTATCGCTAATGAGTTATTATCAGTAAAGCAGTGCCAAAACGGTGTTTTCACGGATCCTCACACATATCAATTCATCTATAGACAATAGCATCAGGATGATCGTACTTATTGCTATTACGGGGCTCTGCCTTTTTGGCCAAGCCCTTGTAGCGCAGGAACGTGAGGCCATTCAAGGCGAATACATTCTTATGTTGCAAAATGGTGAAAGACCGTCACAGGTCATTGACCAATTGCCTGCCTCCCATCAAGACGTGACCCAACGGCTACTTTCCGGGCGGCTCAATATTTGGTTAGTAGCTTTTCAGGAAGAAGCGTCTTCAACAAATAATTTGCTCCCCTCTTTTCGCAGGTTGCCAGAGGTTCAAATTGTCCAGCGAAACCACAATGTAACTCAACGGGATACCACACCAAATGATCCGCTGTTCTCGCAAAAGTGGGGGTTGAATAATAACGGCCAGTCGGGAGGCGTCACTGGTGCTGACATCAGCGCCCCCGAAGCCTGGGAGAGAACAACCGGAGGGGTCACGGCAAAGGGTGATAGCATTGTTGTGGCTGTGATTGACGGTGGCTTTGATTTGCAACACGAGGATCTCCGCTATTGGAAAAACCAGAACGAAGTGCCCTCAAACGGTATTGATGACGATAATAATGGCTATATAGACGATTACGATGGCTGGAACGCCTACAACCAGGATGGCTCTTTACCATCGGATAATCACGGCACACACGTAAGTGGAATTGTGGGGGCTAAGGGCAATAACAATACCGGCCTCACTGGCGTTAACTGGAACCTCCGGGTCATGCCCATTGCAGGCTCCTCTGGCGATGAAGCAACCGTGCTGGAAGCTTACGGCTATGCGCTGGAAATGAGGGCTCTCTACGAAACAACGGGTGGTCAGGAAGGTGCTTATGTTGTAGCAACCAATTCCTCTTTTGGTGTCGATTTTGCTGATCCTGCCAACTATCCCGTTTGGTGCGCATTTTACGACTCACTTGGTTCTTATGGCATCCTCAGTGCAGGGGCCACCATCAACAGTAGCGAAAACATCGACAATGTGGGCGATGTGCCGACAGGCTGCTCGAGCCCCTGGCTGGTTTCGGTAACCAACTCAACACGCCAGGACCAACTCAACAGCAGTGCCGGCTATGGTGCCACAACAATCGATTTAGCAGCACCGGGAACGGATATTAATTCCACTGTCACCGGCAGTCAGTACAATGATTTGACGGGCACATCCATGGCAACACCCCAGGTTGCAGGCGCCATTGCCCTTCTTTATTCTGTCAATTGCCCGCAATTGATAGATGCCTATGAGCAATCCCCTGCCTCGGTGGCGCTCATGATCAAGGATATTGTATTGAACGCAACAGACCCCCTGTCTTCTTTGCAAGGCAAAACGGTGTCCGGAGGGCGCTTGAATATTGACCGGGCCATCGATAGCGTCAAAAGCCGGTTTTGCACAAACTGTGCGCACGTTTCTTTTCAAAAAGTTCAGCCGAGCTGCCCAAATGACTCAAATGGCGTTATCCAGGTCAACATAGCTGACTCCAGCTCACAGTATCAAGTCGATTGGTCGAGCGGCAAGAGTGGCAGATTTAGAGCCAATCTATCTGCCGGTGATTATACAGTAACCATTTCGGATT
>PXTV01000127.1:0-3367 GCA_003022985.1 Bacteroidetes bacterium SW_11_45_7
GGCTTCGATGATGTCAGCGATGCGCTCCGAATAGCCGCCACCCATACTGATGACGATGGGAAGATCATCCTTTTTGCACTGCTCCATCACCATGCGGTCGCGCTCGCGTGCGCCCTGGATGGTTACATCCAGGCGGCCCAGCTTATCACTTGCCAGTACATCCGCACCGGGTAAGTAGAACACGATATCCGGCTCAACTCGGTCCAATAAGCGCGGCAATGCTTCCTGTAGGATGGCCAGGTAGGGCCGGTCATCAGTATGATCAGCAAGGGGAATGTCCCAGTCGGAGGTTTGCTTGTGATAGGGGAAATTCTTCCCTCCGTGCATGCTAAAGGTGAACACGCGCTCCTCGTTTCTAAAAATTTCCGCAGTGCCGTTGCCCTGGTGGACGTCAAGATCGATGATCAACACCCGGGAAACGCGCCTGGCGTTGAGCAAATGGCGCGCGCTTATGGCGTCATCGTTCAACAGGCAAAAGCCCTCGCCCATATTGGTAAAAGCGTGGTGCGTACCTCCGGCAATATTCATAGCGATCCCATCCTCCAGAGCGTACTTAGCAGCTTGACGTGTGCCCTCCATGATGCTCACCTCGCGCAGAATCAACTGAAAGGAAAAGGGGAAGCCGGTTCTCCGGATTTCCTTTCTCGTTAGCTCTCCCTCTTTCAGCCGTTCCCAATAGTCACTGCAGTGTGTGACAGTTATGTATTCTTCCGGGCAATAGTTGGGTGTAAAAAGATTATCCTGGGTGATGGTGCCTTCGTAAAGAAGTTGCTCAGGTAACAGCTCGTACTTGCTCATGGGAAAGCGGTGACCCCTGGGAAGGGGATGAGCATAGATGTCGGACCAAGCGATCTTGAGCATAGCAAAGAGTTCATTTATCTGTGAACACCGG
This sequence comes from Bacteroidetes bacterium SW_11_45_7, assembly GCA_003022985.1. GTDB lineage: Bacteria > Bacteroidota > Bacteroidia > Chitinophagales > SW-11-45-7 > SW-11-45-7. Next base: position 893 of record PXTV01000127.1, read on the forward strand.
AACGATTCAAGAGTTGATATAGAAGGATATTTCGATTCCTGTAAGGTTCCTTCTTTTGCAATTCCGCTACCTTTGTAACAATTCAAGGGACAAGATTGATTGCTCTTGTATGGCTATTATTCATCTAAAGAAAGGAAAATGGTTAAACGAGTAACCCTGACTAGTCTTTATCTTTTTGCGGCTCTGATTGTGATCACAGGTTGTTCCGGGAGCAAAGATAAAAAGGAAAAGGAAATGCAGGAAGAAGTCATGGCCATCCATGATGAGATCATGCCCAAGATGGGCCGATTGGAAAGACTCAGCCAAAAGCTCGACAGTGTCAAAAAAAGCCTAAAGAGTCAGGATAAGGCTTCTGCATCTAAGATTGTGGAGCTTGAAAAGAAGAAGCAGGCTTTATCCGATGCCCACAAAAGCATGATGCAGTGGATGCGCAACTACGAGCGACCCGGTGACACGATGGCCCATCAAGATGTGATGGAATATTTGCAAGAAGAGAAAAAGAAGATTCAGGATGTTAAGGACAAGTTCAAAACGAGTATTCAGCAAGCTGAGGAAATGCTTACCAGCAATAATTAAGCCAGGCCTGTTATTTGTTCTGGCTCTGTGGCTTCTGGTTTTGGGTGGGTGCAGCGGTAACGCAAATCAAAAGGAGCTCCCCTATCTTGGACGCGATGAAGTGGTAGAGAAGAACGGCCAAAAGGACACCATCCCGCATCGCATCGATGATTTCCGCTTTATCGACCAGGACAGCAATGTTGTAACGCCTTCGACCTTTGAGGACAAAATCTATGTGGCGGATTTTTTCTTTACATCCTGTCCTACCATTTGCCCCACCATGAAAAAGCAAATGAAGCGGGTGTACGATAAGTATAAAGATAATCGCAACGTTGCATTGCTCTCCCATTCTATCGATCCTGCACACGATTCAGTGCCCGTTTTGAAGGAGTATGCCCAGGATATGCAGGTCAGCTCCGATACCTGGCACTTTATAACCGGCAAGAAGGACAGCATTTACGGTATTGCGGAAAGTTACATGGTTAGCGCCAAAGAAGACCAAAGCGCCCCAGGAGGATTTGTTCACAGTGGTGCTTTTATTCTCGTTGACAAAAACCGCCACATTCGTGGTGTGTACGATGGCACCTCCAGGAAGGATGTCAATCAGCTGATGAAGGATATGGAGGTATTGCTGAAGGAAGAGAAAAGCTGAGCCATCATTAACTGCCCCCTTCAAGACTAAAACATCACATCTTTTGCATAGACACGTTCTTATTGTTCTTTTTTTGAGCATTCTATTAACTGCCTGCTCCAACAATCCTTATCCCGAAGGCAAGAAGCTATACCAGCAAAAATGCCAGAACTGCCACGGAGCCGATGGGAATGGAATTGAAAAATTGATGCCGCCTCTCAACAATTCCGATTGGATGGCCAATCATCAGGATAAGCTCCCTTGTATCATTAAGCTTGGCATGGGTGGGAAGATAACGGTAAACGGCACGGACTATAACCGCCAAATGCCGGCTAACGAAAAACTCACGGAGTTCGAGATCGCCAACATCATCAACTACATCAACCATGCGTGGGACAATGACCTGCCATTTCGCTCACCGGAATGGGTGCAAAAGAAGCTCAGCAACTGCAAGGAATGAGTTATCCTTAGATGTTCGAGCTTGAGAATTGATAGTGGCTATGAGACAGCTCGCCCTCTCATGAATGCTTTGATCTCTTGAGCGATCGCCTCGCCTTTGTCTTCCTGTAAAAAATGCCCCGCATTACTGATCGTGATCCCGGGTTCATTTTGGGCTGTGGGAATGCGTTTGCGGAAAAATTTGTCGCCTCCCCGCATAATGGGGTCTTTGTCCGAGAACATGACAAGTGCCGGCTTCTGCCAATTTTCGAGCACTTCACGGGCTCTTGTCATTTCCTTGACGCCATCATCATGCGGTTTTTGAGGCACCAATAAAGGCCATGCTTTGGCACCTGCCTTGTATTGATTGGAGGGAAAAGGGGCTTTGTAAGCATTGATAACAGCAGGCGTCAATTGCTTGCGTTGATAGCAGCCCAGTTTCATAATAAACCCAACGGGCAGGCCGGGATGGAATCTGGCAAAATTGCGCCAGAGCTTAAAAGGCAGAGGCATAGGGCGCTTGCCAACCGGTAAAAACGTGTTCATGATCACCACGCGGGCAAATCGCTCCGGTATCTCACCGAGCACACCAAGCCCGAGCAGGCCGCCCCAATCCTGAACAACGAGCGTAATACCCTTCAACTCCAGCTTTTCGATGAACTGTTTGAGCTTGTTGTAGTGCATACTGTAGCTGTAGTCATTTAAGCGCTGGTATTTATCGGACTTACCAAAGCCGATAAAATCGGGCGCTATAACGCGGTAATCAGGGGATAATACGGGAATAAACTTGCGGTAAAGATAGGACCAGGTCGGTTCACCATGGAGACAAAGGACAGGCTCGCCATTGCCTT
>PXTV01000127.1:3389-4853 GCA_003022985.1 Bacteroidetes bacterium SW_11_45_7
CCATTGCCTTCGTCAACATAGTGCAGGCGCGTATCATCGGTTTGGATGTAGTTCTCTTCATACGGGAAGTCAGGCAGGTTGGCAAACTGATCATCCGGTGTGCGCAGGGTCGAGCCCATAGAAACCGGTTTCTGAGTGACGAAAAGCACGATTGTTTCAATGCGAAAATTACCAATTCTTTGAGAATAGGAGAGGGGCTCAAGCACTTGAATCGACTGCTCAATCAATAAAAGCATTCCTGATAGCGTAACGAAATTTGTATATTGAATATCATTTTCAAGAATGGTCTATTACTAATAACATCTAATCCCCTTTCATGGAATTCGATTTCGACTTTCTACCTCTATTCATCGTCTTGATTTTAGCGTGGCTCTGCCCGGTCATTACCTCGCGTATCAAATTTGTCAAAATTCCCTCTGTCATTATTGAAATTACAGCCGGGATCATCATTGGACCATATGTGCTGGATATTCTGCCCGATGCTGATTATATGCACTTCCTGAGCCTGTCGGGCTTCATCTTTCTCATGTTCTTGAGCGGGCTCGAAATCGATGTCCATCGGATTATCAGCTCCCTGCCCAGGAGAAAACTGACAATCCCGCGCTATCTTTCCAATCCTCTTTTGGTTGGTATAACCATTTTTGTGGCTACACTTTTACTCGCTATAGGTGGGGCGTATTTACTTTCCAATTTTGTGCCCATTCAACATATATGGTATTTTTCTCTTATCATTTCCACGTCATCTGTTGGCGTCATTTTGCCTGTCCTTAAAGAAAGGGGCGAGATTCAACAGCACTTTGGCCAGATGCTCGTGTTGGCAGCTGCCGTAGCCGATATTCTGAGCATACTGCTTTTCACATTTACCACTTCATACATTCGCAATGGCCTTCAATATGAAGTGTTTCTCATCCTTTCGCTCTTTGCTCTATTCTTCATTACGTTTCAGATTGGTAAACGCATTATGAATACAAAGCTGATGCAAAAGATCCAGTATCAGCTTGCTCATGCTGCTTCACAAATTAAAGTGCGCGGGACTGTTGTTTTAATTCTCTTGTTTATCATCCTTTCCCAATGGATTGATGCGGAGGTGATTCTGGGGGCTTTCCTGGCCGGTATCCTCATGTCCTATTTTTCGCAAAAGGACCGCTCAACACTAATGATGAAGTTGGAGGGGATGGGGTACGGCTTTTTTATCCCTGTTTTTTTCATCATGGTAGGAGCCGGTATTGATTTTAGTGTCTTTCAAAACACAACCAATCTATGGCTTTTTATCGCTGTGCTTTTTGTCTTACTGTATGCTATCAAGATCTTGCCATCTATGATATGGGCGCGATTGTTCGGTTGGAATCGTGCATTGTCCGGTGGTATCCTGTTGGCTTCCCGTTTGAGCTTGATCATTGCAGCCTCACAGGTAGGGCTCGATCTTGGCGTGATCACACCAGCCATGAACACCTCATTTATTAT
>PXTV01000128.1 GCA_003022985.1 Bacteroidetes bacterium SW_11_45_7
TTCCGCAGGATTAAAGTGCTTTGTGCTGTTAATGATAGACTGATCAAGACAAGCGAACAACAAGCGATCATGTAAGAGTGGAACATAACTCAAGGAAGGTTTTGTGCACTTCTAAATTAAGGAATGCTGGCTATTTTGTTATAAGCATGTTAAGTACAGATGCGGTAGTGGGATTTGTGCCGCATATCTCAATCTTATGATGGCGGCAACAGAGACTTGTCTACATAAGGGTTAATTTGTGAAGTTGATAGCTCGATTTCTTTATATTGGACAATAGAACTATTGTGAAGGTGATGGCAAATCCTTTATTTGGAATGAGTTAGGCAGGGGTAGTAATGGTTGGGAACGAAATGTTGATGGGTCCTTCTTTGAAGATTCATAGCAAAGCCTATCTTTACACAATAAAACCAATTGGTCATGAGTATCTGGCGTGTGATCCTCAGCATTTTGTTTCCACCACTGGCTGTCTTTGATCAGGGCTGCGGCAGCATTCTGATCGTACTCATTTTAACGATAGTGGGCTGGGTACCGGGCGTGATTGCAGCATTGGTGATTTTGAATAATGCGTAATCCATATTCTGATTTATCATACTTAGAAAAATGAAGAGTGTGTTATAGATAGTGGTGAGTCTACTAAATGGAAATCTTAAAAAAAATGATACATGTACTTATTGCTGCCGCAACAAGCGAATAACAGATTCAATGATCTCATCGATTTTTTTGGCATTAAGTGTTCCAGCGTAATTTTCAATGAGTTTGTCGCTGGAAGTAAAAAGCTTTCCGGGGCGTACGTAACTAATGCGTTTTAAACTTCCTTCCACAAAGTTTAGGTCAGTTATTTTCAATGCAAGAGGGTCTGAGTAAGGGTTACTTGTAATCCGGCAAAGAATTAAGTCACCCTTTTCTAAGGAAGAAAGTACAACTGCTGGAGGAAGTTTAGCTTTACTCAAATCCGAAAAAGGAAAGGGAACAAGTGCTATTTTTCCTTTTGGAGATGTTGCCATGCTTGTTCTTCTTCATCTTTATTCCAATCTTTTGCCAATGCTTTCTCACTTAGTAAAGCTGATTCAATTTCATTTAGCTGATCCTCATCAAGAATTGTTATCAACACCTCTTGGGGTTGGTCAAATTGGACATCTTAATCTAAGGGCTTGATTTGGCCGGATTGATCGATTATGGCTTTAAATGTCTTCAGCATTGTAATACTTTGTTAATTCAACCGCAATCTTCTTGCTTTTTGTTCATTGTCATTGAAATTATAAATTTATCTACCAGTAAAACACAAATATGAGCTTTCATGTGCTAATGCTGGTCATATTTCATTGAAGCATTTTTGATTCTGATTTACCAGCAAGAGGATAGAGCGTGAAAACCTGAAGCATCGGGATTACGCAAGGAGCCTACTACTTTCAAAAACACCATCTATGCTATGTCCCGCTCCCCGAAGATCAAACTGCCAATGCGCACCATAGTGCTGCCCTCTTCAACACCAATTTGGTAGTCGTTGGTCATGCCCATGGAGAGCTCGGTAAAAGTTTTGCTTTCGCTGAAATAGTTCGCTTTTAGAGTTTTGTGCAAGTGTGCCAGCCAGCGGAACTCTTTTCGGATTTGCTCCTCGTCACCGGTATTCGTGGCTATACCCATCAACCCTTTGATGCGCACGTACTCCATGCTTTTGTATTCGTCCGAGTTGAAGAACGCTTCCAGGTCTTCTTGAGAAAAGCCGTGTTTGGTTTCCTCTTCGGCTATGTGAACCTGAATTAAGCAGTTCTGCACGCGTCCTGCATTGCGCCCCTGTTTATCGATCTCCTTGCAAAGGCGGATGCTGTCCATCGAATGGATCAACGAGACGAACGGAGCAATGTACTTGACCTTGTTGCGCTGGAGATGCCCTACCAGGTGCCATTGAATATCGCGGGGCAATGATTCGTACTTCGGCACCATTTCCTGTACTTTGTTTTCGCCATAAATCTTGTGCTTGGCCTTGTAGGTTGCCAGGATCTCGGCATTGGATTTTGTTTTGGAAACGGCAACCAGTTTTACGTTGTGGTTGTTGCAATATTCTTTCAATTCATTGAGTTTATCGATATCGGGCATAGCGGTTTTTTCTTCGTTGGATAATGCGCGGCATGGTGGTCACTGCTTGCTGGAACAACTGTTTCAAAATTCACCATTTCGCAGCATTCTTATCGTACAAACAAGCGAACCAGCGCTTTGTTACCTTTGGTGGTTATTCATGATACCGGAATGAAGTATACTTTATTAACATATTTGATGATTATCACGCTTTTAACGGGCGGGTGCAGCAGTGGGAATGACGCCCCATCTCAAACACCTGAAGGGGTGTTGCACCCGGACACCTTGAAGCAGGTCCTGATGGATATTCATTTGGCTGAAGCAGCTCTCAAGCGCAATCAGCTGGAGGGGGATACGGCAGTCATTCAAGCTCAGCAGTATTACAATGAGATCTACCAAGTGCACAACATCACCGAGGATGAGTTCATGACCAGCATGGCGTATTACCGCACCCGTCAGCAACAGTTTCAAACCATGTACGAGGAGCTGATCAAGGCCATGAGCAAGAAAGAGGCGAAGTTGAGCGGAAAAGGAGAGTAGTGAAGCTGTTTATGGTCTTTTAGGATGACCTTTTTTCAAATTGTAGAAGCAAAGGCCGGCATATTTATTAGTTTTCTGGACAATTGATACCAAAAGTGAAGGTAATCTCCTGTTATTCGGGCTTTTGGTCAATATGGATAGAGGGTTCAATTGGGATGGTTATCTTTGAATGGAAATATTGATAACCTGAACATTTTCGTTTGCGATCAATACCCATCTCCACATCATCCCTTCTCTTTGCCATTCTCGGTTGGTTTCTCCTGGTCCTGCGCTTTGGCTACACCTTTGGCGAAGGGGCACATATTGAAATCTTTCCCTATGCGCTTTACCTCTGCAATCCGGAGCTTTACCCGCACGATTTTTTCCTGCAGGGAATGGAGGCGTTAGTTCCTCACGAGCGTACGGTTTTAGTCTATTTCCTGTCTCTGTTCCGGGGTTTTTTGCAGCAGGCAAATCTGCTGCTCCACTTTTTGAGTACAGTAGTTTTGCTGCTGGGCATGGAGCGCTTAGCCAGGCATTTTATCGCCAATAAGTTCCTCGCCTGGCTGGCGATCCTCATGTGCTTGATCCCCTTTTATCTCTGGACAATTGGGGGAAACGATCTTTATTACAGCGATTTCCAGGCGAGCAACCTGGCCCTGGCTATCGGCATGTGGAGTATTGTAGCGCTAGTGGAACGCAAACGGATCCTTGCTGTAACCATAGCAACCATCACAACCTTTATCCACCCCATTGT
>PXTV01000129.1 GCA_003022985.1 Bacteroidetes bacterium SW_11_45_7
ATATCCACGACTTTGCCTGGTTTGCAGACAAGCGGTATCATGTTTTGAAAGACAGTGTGGAATTACCTTCGGGCAAGACTGTGACCACCTGGTCCTATTTCCGCAACAGAGGGGCCGACCGATGGAAAAAATCCCCGGAGTACCTTAAAGATGCGGTGTACAATTATTCCAAATGGGTAGGGACCTATCCTTACGATAATGTATCAGCCGTGCAGGGTGCATTAGGAGCCGGCTCCGGCATGGAATATCCCACGATCACCGTCATCGGTGAAGCCGGGAGCGATCGCTCCCTCGACAGGGTTATTACCCACGAAGCAGGGCACAATTGGTTCTACGGCATCCTTGGCTTCAACGAGAGGCGCTGGCCCTGGATGGATGAAGGGATGAACTCCTACTACGAAAATCGCTACATGGACAAAAAGTATCCGAACCGCTCGTTTGCTCCCCTGCCCAACCAGTTTGACCCTCTCCTAAGCGCTGTTGGACTCGATTATTTGGATGGATTTGACACCAATCACCTCCTTTACCAATTTGTGGCAAGACGGAATGCGGACCAACCCACAAATACCCATTCGGCTGATTTTTCCAGGATCAACTATTTTGTCATGAACTACATGAAAACGGCTATAGCGCTTCGTCATCTTGAGCGATACCTGGGGCAAGACCTGTTCGATGAGGTTATGCAACAATTTTACGATCAATGGCGATTTCAACATCCGCAGCCCGATGATTTTGAACGCCTCTTCACAAAAAATGCAGGTCAGAATCTGAGCTGGTTCTTTACCGATCTTCTTAAAACCAACAAAAAACTCGATTACGCTATTGCGGATGTGGAAAAAAGAGCTGGGCGGTATTCCGTCAAAGTGCGCAACAAAGGAGACATCAATGCCCCTTATCCCATTTCCGGCATTAAAAACGATTCTGCAGTTGTAACAAAGTGGTATGATGGGCATAAGAATGTAGAAGCAGTGGTTTTCCCGGATGGAGATTTCGACCGCCTTCGTATTGATCACAACCACGTGACGCTCGAATACAATCGCAGTGACAATACCTACAAGCTGAATGCAATAGCGAACAAATGGGAGCCATTGCGATTGCAACCTCTTGCTTCACTCGAGAACCCCTACCGCTCACAACTCTTCATCATGCCCGGTTTGGCCTGGAACAATTACGATAAAAGCAATATTGGCCTGGCATTCAGTAACGCATTTCTGCCCCCTCAACGTTTTCAGTACTTCCTGTCGCCCATGTTTGGGACTGCTTCCAAAACATTAACCGGATATGGCCGTGTTAGCTATAAATTTTTGCCCAATAACCTATTCCGGCAAATTAAGCTCGGTTTCTACGGGGAGCGGTACAGTTATCATATCCAATGGCGTAATGGGCCGGATTTTTATGATTACAGCAAACTGGAACCATCGCTTACATTTTTCTTTGAGAAAGACAATGCCCGGAGCAATGTTCAGAAGAAATTAACCTTCCGCTCCCATCTAATCAGACAGGAAGTGCCGGATTTTAATGACGAACAAGATGATGCCGACAACATCAATCAGGACTCCTATATCAATGAAGCCACATTTTCGCTTACCAACAATGGACCTATTAACCCTTTTTCACTCGATTTTTCCGTGGAACAAGGCAAAGGATTTTTGCGCTCATCGTTTGCATACAATTACAAACTCACTTACAATGAAGATGATGATGGCCTGAATATTCGCTTGTTTGGCGGGGCTTTTGTCGATCATTCCACAAGGTCCTCCGGTTACCGCAACATCAGTATGCAGCTCAACCCCTCTGCTGGCTTTTATGTATTACAAAACGACTACAAATTCGAAGAGACCTATTTGGGGCGTAGTGCCAGGGACGGTTTCTTTACTCAACAAATCAGCAAAAAAGAAGGCGCATTTCGATCGATTACGAGTGTGGGGCAAACAAACGATTGGCTGTTTGCTCTCAACGTGAACTCCTCTATTCCCTGGCCTGTGCCAATCCGGCCATTTGGGAGTGTGGGTGTTTTTCCTACAACTGGTTTTGAAGATGGGGAAGAAGTTGAAAAAGTCGATGTTGCTTATGAATTGGGCGGCTCTATTGTGTTGATTGAAAATGTTATCGAGGTGAACTTCCCCTTTCTCACATCACAGCAGATTCAAGATAATCATGAAGCCAGGGGAAGGGATAAATATTACGAGAAAATTTCCTTTCTTCTGAATTTACGAGTTTTGGAATTAGTAGACCGGATCGATGGTTTACCGATAGCACCTTAACCATCGTCCGTGTATCGTTCAGCTTTATCAACATAACGCATATTATGGCATTTCATTCAATGAATAAGTTCAAAAAACAGTACCATGGCAACCACAGCAGATTTGAAAATCCCATCCAAGGTTTTTGATGTATTCGATATAAAGGATAAGAATGCAGGGACATCAACCGGTAAAAAATGGCTCGATAGTCATGGAGAAACGATCGAAACCTTCTCCCCTACCGATGGCGAAACGATAGCTCATGTGACATGCGCCAACAAAGACGATTACGATAAAGTCATCCGGCAGGCCCAAGAGGCATTCAAGGAATGGCGCAAATGGCCGGCCCCATCACGAGGGCATGTGATCCGTGCTGTGGGCAGTAAGCTCAGGGAGCGCAAAGAAGACCTCGGTGCTCTTGTGTCTTACGAAATGGGCAAGAGCTTGCAGGAAGGCAAGGGTGAAGTGCAGGAGATGATCGACATCTGCGACTATGCCACAGGCCTCTCCAAGCAATTGTACGGTTTCACCATGCATTCCGAGCGGCCCGATCACCGCTTGTACGAACAGTACCATCCCCTGGGTGTTGTCGGCCTCATAACCGCTTTCAACTTTCCCGTAGCTGTCTGGGCCTGGAATACAATGATCGCTTTAACGTGTGGCGACACAGTGGTTTGGAAGCCATCGGACAAAACGCCTCTCTGTGCCCGCGCCTGCCAAAAGATTATGGGGGAAGTGTTCGAGGAATTCGATGTGCCGGAAGGTGTGAGCAACGTTGTTACGGGCGGTGCCTGCATTGGTGAACAGATCTCGCACGATGACCGCATTCCGTTAGTATCGGCAACCGGCTCTATCGCTATGGGCAAGAAAGTGGGCCAGGCGGTCATCTCACGGCTCGGGAAGCCGCTCCTGGAATTGGGCGGTAACAACGGCATGATCATTACGCCAAGCGCTGATATGGACCTCACGCTCAATGCTGCCCTCTTTGGCGCTGTTGGCACGGCTGGTCAGCGGTGCACCACAACCAGGCGCTTGATCATCCATGAAGACATTTATGATGAGTTCAAGGATAAGCTGGTCAATGCTTACAAACAGCTTAAGAT
>PXTV01000130.1 GCA_003022985.1 Bacteroidetes bacterium SW_11_45_7
AGCATTGATAGGATACATCATCAATAGCCCAGTTATCAAAACCTATACCTGTAGTCTCCAACTGACGGAAGCGGAACTGTGTATTAGAGGTTTGGGCAACCCCTTGTATAGGAGCAGAAATGAAAGTAAAGGACGTATAATTGCCGGTTTGAAATGTATCGATGGGGTTCCATAAACCGGCATTATTTGCATATTCAAGCACAATGTCTTCACCTGCATCAGGTGTTTCGCAATTTGTGCCGCCAGCCCCTTCTTTTAAGTAGAATTCAAGATTTCCACCACCCTTTGTGTTAAGACTCTTAGTCACTGCTTGCCTTGGCGTGCCTGAAGGATTATCGAACCAAAGGGCGTTGGAACCTGATACAGCCCCGCAATTTGGCGAGGCGGTTACCCCCGACAATGAGGCCCACTGGGAGACATCTGTTTTTGGATCAAAATCATCGAAAAGAACATTACTATAACAGACCTCCACATTAAGCTGGGTACTGTCACCTTCACATAATATATCGTCACCTGTAATTAGGGGGTCAGGAATTTGACTAGTCACAACTACAGATACGCTGTCACGAATTGTACAGCCCGTATCTGAGGTGACATTCAAGAAATATGTTGTATCTTCATCAGGCGAGGCGATGGGGTTTTTAATAGATGCATTATTCAGACTTGAAGAAGGTGTCCAATCGAAAGAGTAAGGCCCCCACATAGTATCCGAGGGATTGATAATTACATCAAACTGAGTATTTTGACATTCCGAGATCGTATCAATAGATAAGGGAACAACTGTTTGGCTAAAGTTGGGGACTCGATCAACAAATACCGTATCACGATTTTGACAATGAGAAGATGAATCACCTTCAACAATATAAGTTGTAGGTGTATTTGGTGAAACTTGAATCGTTGAGCTATCTGAATTTGCACTGACAATACCGCTCTTGGGCTGCCATGAGTATTGATTGCCTCCTAAGACATTGATCTCTTTAGGTTTACCGGCAGGGCAGTACGCTTTTTCATTAGGGTAAGCAAATGTGCCCTCTAATAAAAAAATGTTATAACTAACTGTTTGGGAACTTAAGACAGGGCATTTATCATCTCGCACAGTCACTTTTAAAACATTTGACCCTGCTTCAAGACCAATCGGGTTTAACGAAAAAACACCTAAGATCGTGTCCGTTCCGTTCAAAACTGTATCAAATGAAGCGCCAGGCATATATTGATCAATGTTGGCAGCCATTTTAAGTGTTTGCCCTGAATCCGGATCAAATGCTTTTATGGCAAATGAAAGTGAATCATCCGGACATACCTCAATTTTGTTATTACTTATCATCTGGCCACCTTGTAAATTCAAGATTGTATCTACCACTGTTGGCTGATTATTGGCACAATTGACAATTTGAAATTGCATATCGCGCTTGATGGAGCCGATTAATTGACCATTCCTGTATTCATCAACCTTCACCGTCACCACAGATGTTTGCGCGGTTGTAGGTGTAAAAGACATCTCTCCTGTATTGTTATCAAAAGAGAAATTCCCCGATTGTGTGGCGAGTGGATAGGTATGTGAGTATGGGCTTACATAAGGGATAGGACTTCCGGAACCATCAAGAGGATAGATAAGTGAATAAGAAAGAGAATCACCATCAGTATCTACAGTGCCATGATTGTAAGAAAATTGGGAGCCGGTGCAGAGATAAGGAATGGGGGTTGTGGAAAACAATGGAGAAGAGTTACAAACAGTAGGGTCTAAACTTACATCGATAAAAAGGGCCGGATTTACGCCTGAAAAATCCAAATTGTCAACAGGATTATTTCGGTTGGATACCTCAAAACTGGTTGTATAGTCACTACACGTAGTGTCTAATGTGATGGTGCCGCTATAAATATGATTTTCAAACCCCTGATAATTTCCCCCATTACATGAGGTTGTGACATCAGAGCAAACCTGTGTTATTTCATATACAGTATCTTTTGGCAAGGTAAATGTATCACTAAAGCAAGAAGATGAGATAGGGATGTCAGGATCAGTTGGAGCTGAAATACTATCACAGTCCCTGTAAAAGTTTAAGGTGAAGCGATACTCTCCATTACCCAAACATTCGTACTGTAGGTCCGCTCCTGCTGCATGACTGGCATCAAGGTTCTTGCACGGTATTAGTGTTGATATGACAATAACAAAAAGTGTATAAAATGCAATGGAAGTTTCTTGCCTAAGATGTTTGGTAAAAGCCATCATTGGATTATGGTTTTTGATATCACAATATCTTAAAGCTCTAAATTAAAACATGTCAAATTCTCGCCAAAATCAAAATTTATCTATTACCCACGTTTGATGTGATGATATAGTATGTGGACAATTAGCCATTCTTTGAAGTGCTCTTATAAATTAGAATTGATTCTTATTTACGAGCAAAATCTAATGCAAAACAATGTTGATAGTGAATCGTGCTATACGGTCGTTAAAATCGATGCTTTCGATGTGGCTATAAGTAGATAGGGAACTGAATCAGAGGATAATCTTTGCATTAGGCTGTATCCATAAAAAAACTTTAGTTAGTCACCCCTTTCAATCACCGTTACCTCTGTGCGCCTGTTGCCCGCTCTTCCTTCGGGCGTAGTGTTGGTTTCAACAGGATCGGTTTCGCCATAGCCCTTGTACGTTAAGCGGTCTTTGGGGATATCGTGCTTGCGAAGGTAGGTGTAAACCGCCTCGGCACGCTTGCGCGAAAGCTCTTCGTTGTAGGTGTCAGTGCCAATACTGTCCGTATGACCGCCAATTTCGATTGTTAAGGCGGGATGATTTTTAAGAAAGGTAACCAGCCGATCCAGTTCCACCTTGGACTCATCCCGTAACTCGTGCGAATCGAGCTCGAAGAAAATGTTGCGGAGCACCATGTCCGATCCCACCTCGATCGGCTGCAGGGGAATATCGAACTGAAAAGGTTTCTCGATGCTCGTATCAGTTAACGAAAAGTGTTCCGAATGGAACATGTAACCCCTTTTGGAGGCAATGCATGCATAATCATGACCAACGGGCAGGGTAACCAAGAACCCGCCCGTCTTGCTCTGTGTTTGAAGGGAATTAAGCGTTTCACCCGTCTCGAGATCTTTAATCAGGATATTGGCCTGCAGCTTCTCCTTCGTCTTTTTATCGTAAACCATCCCTTTCACATAGGTGACCTCCCGCGGTTGAGCCTCCTCGTACAAATCGAAGGAGTAGATATCCATATCGCCATAGGAATCCTTCCTGTCCGATGAAAAATAAGCCTTCTCCCCATCTGCTGACACAAACAGCCAATTATCGTTGGTAGGCGTGTTGATGGGATAGCCGAGGTTGCGCGGCTCGGTCCGGAATGGATAAAAGGGGCGCGCTCGTCTTTGGGCGTATTAACCCTGGGGCCGAGATTTTCCGGCTCACTCCATTCACCATCCCCCAGGTAATTTGTTTTCCAGATATCCGAACCGCCATAGCTGCCCTCATTCCTGTTGCTGGCAAAATAAAGGGTACTTGCATCAGGAGCGATGCTCGGTTGTGATTCCCAGGCGCCCGTATTGACGGGACGACCCAGGTTCTGCGGCTCGCTGTATCGGCCTTGCCTCCTGGAGGTAATATAGAGATCACAACTACCCCGTGAATCACGATACTGACCACCTGTAAAGATCAAATAGCGGCCATCCGGTGTGATGGTATGGGCACCCTGGTTTTTAGGGGTGTTGACAGGCACACCGAGGTTATATGCTTTCGACCATTCATTGCCCTGTTTTTTGGCCACGTAAAAATCCTCGTGCTTCCTGCCCCTGCTTTGGATAAGGCGAGTAAAAATGAGCGTTTTTTCATCGGCTGTT
>PXTV01000131.1 GCA_003022985.1 Bacteroidetes bacterium SW_11_45_7
CCCTCAAAAGTCAATTCAATACCGACTTCTGCAAATGCCTTCATCAGAAAATCCCGGATTTTTGTCGTGATCCCTGTGGCTATCACGTAATCTTCCGGTTCATCTTGCTGTAATATACGCCACATGATCTCTACGTAGTCCTTAGCATGCCCCCAATCGCGCTGGGCGTCCAGGTTGCCTATATAAAGAATGTCCTGCAACCCGAGCGCAATACGAGCAACAGCTCTGGTAATCTTACGGGTCACAAATGTCTCGCCACGAATGGGGGATTCGTGATTGAATAAAATCCCATTAACGGCAAACATGTCATAGGCCTCCCGATAATTGACCGTTATCCAATAGCCGTAAACTTTTGCAGCGGCATAAGGAGAACGGGGACAGAATGGAGTGTTCTCATTCTGGGGGACTTCCTGTGCCTTACCATAGAGCTCTGAAGTGGATGCTTGATATATCCGTGTTGTTTTTGTCAAACCCAAAAGCCGGACAGCTTCCAGAATACGGAGGGTGCCCAGGCCGTCAACGTTTGCTGTATACTCGGGCATCTCAAAACTGACCTTTACATGGGACATTGCGCCCAGATTGTAAATCTCATCGGGCTGAACTTCCTGAATGATGCGGATAATATTTGTCGAATCGCTGAGATCACCATAGTGGAGAAAAAAGCGGACGTTTTCTTGATGAAAATCCTGGTAGATATGATCAATACGGTTTGTATTGAACAAGGAACTTCGCCTTTTAATACCGTGAACTACGTAGCCTTTGCTGAGCAGGAGTTCTGCAAGATAGGCGCCATCCTGTCCTGTAATACCCGTTATTAACGCAACTTTTGACATGGGGGCATTTTTGCTGAAGAAATGATCACCGATTCAAATTGATTATTCGTTGACGCCAATAGCTGGTTTCTTGTCAATATAGGAACCTATGGTCAAACAAAAATAAAAAAGGAATTGCAGGAAACTTTGTCATTCACCTGCCTGTAGGAATTGATGGTGGTTTTTTTTATTGATGACAATAAAACCAATCACTTGATTTGACGGCCTAAAACGATTTTGAAAGGAATTCTATTGACCTTTGCCAGAGATGCTTAAATACCCTGTATAAGGACACAGCTGAGTCTTGATAATTATTTAGAAAAGGGTTATATTTGCAGGTAATTTAATTGAGAGGGGACGGCCGTGTCCCCTCTTTTTATTGGTAATAGCCCGGTTGACGGTATGACGGAAGGTATACAGCAGCGATTAGAAGAATTAGCCCGGGAGAAGCTTGCCGAGGACGAGCAGTATTTTCTTGTGGACGTCAAAGTCAAGCCCAAGAAGAAGCTGCAGGTTTTTGTCGATGGCGACAACGGCATCACCATCGACAAATGTGCTGAAATCAGTAGGTCCCTGGAAAAGGAACTGGATGAGGAAGGCATAGCCGGGAATGATTATGTTTTGGAGGTGTCTTCTCCGGGAATGAATAACCCGCTGAAGGTGTTAAGGCAGTATAAGAGGCGGATCGGTAACGAGGTTGAAGTTGTCCTTTACACAGGCGAGAAGCTCGAGGGAATTTTGCGTAGCGCAGAGGAAAATCATATTGCGCTGGAAGTGCCCATGAGCAAAAAGGAGAAAAAGCAGGCAGGGTTTAAAGGAGAGGCAACGCAACAGCGGGACATTTCTTTTGAAGAAATCAAGAGCACCAAAATCAAATACAACATTTAAAACAACAGAATACAATAGGCGATGAACAGTGCAGAATTAATCGATTCCTTTTCGGAGTTCAAGGAGTTTAAGAACATCGACAGACCCACCATGATGAGGGTTTTGGAAGACGTTTTCAGAACCCTGTTGCGGAAGAAGTACGGCTCTGACGAGCATTTCGACATCATTGTGAACACGGAAAAAGGCGATCTTGAGATTTGGCGGGTGCGCGAAATTGTACCTGACGGTGAAGTGGAGGATCAGAATGCACAGATCGCTTTATCGGATGCTCAAAAGATCGAGCCCGACTTTGAAGTGGGTGAAGAAGCTTACGAAGAAATCAAGATGGACGACTTTGGCCGAAGGGCTATTCTTGCTGCTCGCCAAACGTTGATATCAAGGGTTTTAGAATTACAAAAAGACGAGATCTACAAAAAATACTCCGAGCGTGTTGGGGAGATCATTTCCGCAGAGGTTTACCAGGTGTGGAAAAAGGAGATGCTGCTGCTGGACGATGAAGGCAACGAACTGATTCTGCCTAAATCCGAGCAAATTCCTTCGGATTACTTTAAGAAAGGCGATACTGTCCGGGCTGTGGTCAAGCGTGTGGAAATGCGTAACAATAACCCCATCGTGATATTGTCCAGGACGGATAATGCCTTTCTTGCCAGATTGCTCGAATTGGAAGTGCCCGAAATATTCGATGGGCTTATCACCCTTGAATCCATTGTCAGGGAGCCCGGTGAAAAAGCAAAAGTAGCTGTTGAAACCTATGACGATCGAATCGATGCGGTAGGTGCTTGCGTTGGCATGAAAGGATCGAGAATTCATGGTATTGTGCGCGAATTGCGGAACGAGAACATCGATATCATCAATTATACCTCTAATGTTCGGTTGTTTATTCAAAGAGCTTTGGCGCCTGCCAAAGTATCATCCATGGAGATTAACGATGAAGAAAAAACGGCATCGGTCTATCTCGATCCCGATCAAGTATCACTTGCAATTGGGCGCGGTGGTTTAAACATTAAACTTGCCAGCCGCTTGGCTGGTTATGAAATTGATGTGTTCCGCAATATTGAGGAAGATGAGGAATACGATATCGAATTGGACGAATTTACAGACGAAATAGAAGATTGGGTGATCGATACATTGAAAGAAATTGGCTGTGATACCGCCAGACATGTGCTGGACCTCGAGCGCGATGAACTCATCAGGCGCTCTGATTTGGAAGAGGAAACCATTGACGAGCTTTATCGTGTTCTAAGTGAAGAGTTTGAAGAATCCAAGTAGAAATAAAAAAGCAGAGAGGTAAAACAGGATGGTGGAAGTTAAGAGTAAACGTGCTGCAAAAGCAGCAAAAGAATTAAATGTTGGTTTATCTACCCTCGTGCAGCACCTTCAAAAGAAGGGCTACGAGATTGAGGAGAAGCCAACAACCAAGCTTACCGAGGAGATGTATAAAGTCCTTTTAAAGGACTTCAGGGAGGACCTGTATTCCAAAGAAGAAGCTGCTCAAGTCGAATTTAGTAATACCAGGAAAGAAGATGTTGGTATAGAAGATACCTCGGAGAAGAAAAAATCCCAGGAAGATGGCGGGGGCGATGAAGTAATGGTATCCAGCCCCGGAACGGCAGCGGGTGAAGAAGAGGATAAGACGGATCAAA
>PXTV01000132.1 GCA_003022985.1 Bacteroidetes bacterium SW_11_45_7
ATCAAAGGGGTCTTTTTTGCTGCCCAAAAGGACTTTCATTCGATCCTTCATGCTTTCGGTATCTCCATCAAGTATGGAGAAAATGAACCCCCCTATATTCCTGATGCCACCCTTTTTGTAATATGCATAAGCACTGTCGATATCGTATGTTGGTGTAAAGCGGAACTGTTGTTCTTTAAGTTTGAGTTTGGGGAAACGCTTTTTTAGTATTTTGCGGATCATCTCAATGTACTTATTCACCACCGGCTCTTGTAAAAAATTATTCCGGCTGGCAAAGCTTTCCTCGGCCGGGAACCGCCCGAACCGGTCAGCAGTATGAGGCAAATATTCCTCGTAACGACTCACCAGAAAAAAGGTGGCAGCAAAGGGGTCAAAGGGTAAAGCCGCATCCTGCGATACACGGTAAAAGATCTTGGTCCCTTCATAAGAGCTAACTGAAGGGTTTTGTTCTTTCAGCCCCATCTCGAACAAAAGCTCTGTACTACAGAAGAATAGCTCGTTCCCCAAGGGCTCAGGGGCATAGGATAGTTTAGGTGTTTTGATGGATTGAAAGGCCTCAGGCTGATCAGTGAGTTTATATTTAATACCCAGGTGCTCCGGGAGGATTAGATCAAATGTATAGCGTATGCGATTTGTGATAGCAGGAGTGTAAATGGTGAGAGATGTAGGGGTGGAAGTCGCCATAAACAAACCGCATATCGATTAAAGGAGTACTACCAAGGACGATTTTTACTTTTTAAGGTAGAAGGAAATCAATGCACCAGGAATGATCTGGCCCTAACGTTAGCAAAGTCTACTTCTTGTTTGGTACCGATGGCATTTACCTCATGAATGCCTCTTTTCTAAGGTATTTCGTTTTCAGTAAAGGGCATACTTTATAGCGCTCGTCATGGGTATCATGATAAACCGAGGCCAATGTTTCATAAACATGAGCAATACCTGTTGCATCAGCCCACTCGAACGGGCCTTGTGGATAATTCGTGCCTCGTTTCATTGCTGTGTTGATATCGTCAATACCTGCAGTCCCTTCTTGAAGGGTAAAGCAGGCTTCGTTAATGATCATGAATACGATGCGGGGGCTTACCATCCCAACACGATCAGCCACTTCTTCAACGTCCCATTGTAGGGTTTGAAGCGTGTTATTGATATTCTGACGGGAATTGTTATCAAAAATGGATAACTCTAATCGGTCACGTTCCAAAAAGGTAGGCAGTGCATTAACACCTGCCACCTGGCAATGAATATGGCCCATATGCTCCGAGAGGAGAGAGGCGAGCTGCTGCTTAACTGCTCCCAGAAATACCGGCTGACCTTCATTTGGCAGATATTTAGGGATATAATCCGGCTTTTCGTCAGCTGTAAGGTCAAAAATGGCGTCAAATGAGGAATAGGATTGTTGAGGCTCTTCCCCTTTATCACTATCGATACCAGTAACAGTAGCTGCCTCTCCTGATTTTTGATCAATAAGGTCTCTGCGAGCTTGATCACCAATCGTTAATACCTCCATAAACATTTTGGTAATTTAGCACATCTCAACAATTCAAGGGGCAAATTTAACCTGAAAGATCGAGAAAAACGGGTGATATGAAAAAGCAGGTCGTTTACACGGACAGAGCACCAGCTCCGGTTGGTCCTTATAATCAAGCTATTTGGGGTGGAGATACTTTGTATATCTCAGGTCAGATTGGTATTGATCCCCAAACTGATGAATTGGTTACCGGTGATGTATTGCGCGAAGTGAACCAGGTGATGAACAACCTCAAAGCTATTCTTGCCGAGGCCGGGTTAACGCTGAATCGAGTGGTCAAGACAACGATTTACATCACCGATCTTTCCCGCTTTACCGAAGTCAATGAGATTTACGGCAGTTATTTCGGTGAAAGTGCGCCTGCACGTGATTGCATAGAGGTGAGCCGGCTTCCGAAAAATGCTCACATCAAAATTGCCATGGTAGCAGTGAAAGATGATTGAGTGAAGGCAACATCAAGATATAACGTTTTCAAGCGTAGGGGCTGTTCCTTTTGATAGATTTTGTCAAGGTTGCAAGTAGCTGCTTAGTGCGTTATTTCTAATTCACTAAATTGAGGGGGCTTAGTCCTGTAACTTTCCAACCATTCTACCTATTGGGGTGAAACGAAAAAGCCGTTTTTATGTTGTAGAGTGGTTCAAAATTCCGCTAATGTCAATATCCAAATTCCTTCTCGCCTATCTTTTGACAGCAATTGTATTTTTTGCTATCGACATTGTTTGGTTGGGCTTTATTGGCAAAGGGATTTATCAAAAGTACTTAGGGCATCTTCTTAGCGCCAATGTCAATTGGACGGCAGCTATTATCTTTTATTTGGTGTTCATTATAGGGATTTTTCTGTTTGCTATTTATCCTGCCATTGAAGCAAATTCCGTTAAAACAGCTATGCTATGGGGTGCTTTGTTCGGCTTTTTTACCTATGCCACTTATGATTTCACGAATCTTGCAACACTTAAGGATTGGCCACTGCCTATTGTGTTTATCGATATAGCGTGGGGCGTTGTTTTGACGGCTGCGGTCAGTACTGCCGGGTATTACATGACAAAGCTTTTGGGCTAATTGAAGAGTACACATCAATCCATGCGAACCTGATCAAGATCAATCAATGTCTCTTAGTTCCTCTGTTAAAGCAGGGACACCTTTCTACTCGGTATAAACAAAACTGCGCACATTGAGCTCATCCTCTGAAAATTCAGTTGGCTGTGTGGAAATTTCAGTATTCCGCTCTTGCGGGTTTTTCATGAGCTCCTCTGCCAATTCTTTGAATTTTGTTCGATATGCCGCTAATGTCCACTTGCCAAAGACCGTATGGCCACCTTCATAGGCTTGTTGATGGTACTCTTCATAGGTTGTTGCATAGCCCGAGTAGGCATTAGCGCAGGATGAGATGACCACCTGCTCTATGCCGCGTTGTTTGAGAACATTGTAAATGGTTTGGCGCAAGCGCTTTCCTGCCACAGTTGTAATTTCTGAAGGGAAACCGGCAATGGCTACCTTGCCGATAATGATAATCTGAAGGGGAAGAATCTGAGGTTGCCAGGGCTTGGTGCCGAGTTTATCTTTGGCATCCAGGTCTTTGAAAGCTTTCAGGCTATCATCGATAAAGTCAGGGGCTTTGAGGTATCTGGCTCTTGAGGTACCCATCACTCTTCTTCCCCCTGTCTCAACAGTAATCTTCTTGGGATATTGCATGCGGTATTTCCGGTAAATCCTCTCCCGTTCTCGCCTCGATACAACCAACGACTTCAAGTATTCAAAGCCTTTCACTAAGTCGATTGCTACTGCAACGAATTTTGTAGGAATAATGGGGACACCCGGTCCTTCACTTGTTCCCTTGAAAAAACTGAGCCCGATACAAGAAGGAGTGGTAGATGCATCCATGTCATCGTTAGTAAACTCTCCATCTGGCCAAACCTCGCTGAAATCAACATAAGTCATTGCGTAGTCGATTTCACCCTGAAGCGGCTCCTGTTGGGCGGCTTTTTGGTAGAGCTCCAATGCTTTTTCGAATTGGATGCGGCCGTTGTATTTTGCACTTTCAAAGTCATCGTGGTATTTGCCGCGTGTCCACTTCTTGTTTTCATCCCATATCCAATTGGGCGTGACATCGCCTGCTGATTCCTGTGCAAAAGCAGCTAAGTGCCCCTTCCCTTGCCCTTGCTCATCCTGGCGTATTTCTTCTTCAAGATATTGCGAGGCGTAGCCCTTATTATCTGAACAGACGAGTGTATTATCGTTTGAAATGCTGGTGGTATGAACGCCAAACCAGTTGATGGAACCGATCTTGTCACCGTTTTGGCCATCGATTCTTAGAAGACTCATCGTTCGATCAACAGCGAGATGGGATTTGTCGCTCGGTAATTTCTCTACTTCAGAATTTCTATTATATGCTTTCATTGACCGGTTGAAGGCCACCTGCCGGTTTGGTTTGATAAAACCACGATCCCAATAGAGTTGAGCTTCTGTTTTCTGCTGATCGGCTTGGACAATGGCCTGAATAATGCCATCGAGAATATCTTTATAAACTTGTTTAACAAAGCCGGTTACCGGCAAATTATACAACCCAAAATGATCAAAGCCACCGGGTCCGCTGTGGGTGTGTTGGGCAGTGATCATAACATTATCAAAATCGAAGCCCAACTCCGGATGCTGGCGTTTTAACGTTTTGACTACGCCTTGTTTCACGGATATGGTAATAAAGCACAATTCAGCATTAACAAATGCTATCTTCCGGCCCGTGGATGGGTGGTGTAACACATAGGCACGTGCGTATAACTCGGTTGCCTTGCCTTCAATATTCTGATGGGTAAGGCCATACCCCAGCATCCCGACACCTTTGTAATCGGCAGTTATAATACTGCTCGCAGCCCCGGCTTTGTACATGTCTTTTTCTTGTATTGATGCTAAAATTCGTAGGCGAGTTGCACTGTATAGTTACGAGGTGCTTCAATATAAGCCGGCCTTAGTGTATAAAGCTCATTAAATAGATTCTTGGTTATAAAAGAGATTTTGGCGTCTTGAATGACATCCAGGCCAATTCGGATATCAATCACAATTGAGCCATCATCATGCATCTTCCTGAAGTCATCAACACCTTTAATCAGGTTCAGGGTTTCGTCAATATTATGCATGAAGCTCTTGTATTTGACAATAGCTCCAAGTGTAACGATGTTGATCGTTGTTTCGATGTCGGCCTTGGCGCTGTGTTGTGTGCGGTATTTTAAAATGTGACTTTTATTATCCGTAGAGGAAGTGTCGTTGAGGTCAATCGGGTATAAGTAAGTGTAGCCAAACATAATGTTTGTCGGGAATCCAAAGAGACTTCCCTGCCCCATGGTGGAAATTTCAACGCCACTGATTCGCGCATCTCTGATGTTAACGGATTGAAAGTACAATCCCGCATCGCCCTTAAGTTGAAATTCGATCATATTGGAATACTCAGTAACAAAACCTGCAAAATCCACATGCCCCTTCCAGCCTGAAAGTTTAAGTCCTTGATTAATCCCGATTTCTGCACTCCAGGCCGTCTCGGGTTTTAAGTCCGGGTTGGGAGCAACGCGTAAGCCGCTTCGTTGAGTTTCAACATACTTTTCACCGATGGAAGGAAACCGGTAAGCTTGCCCGTAAGATGCGCGGATATTTGTTGCTTTAGCTATTTCGTAATTCGCACCAAAACGTGCTACTGGTTTAACGGGAAGTTCAATATCTGCGCCAAGGGCATCGCTTAGTAGGGGAAGGCTGTGATTGGTGCCTGTTGAATCGATACTAAAGTATTCAAATCTTGTACCAAACGTGAGATTGAGGCGGTCAAAAAACGTCTTGTCCAATTGAAAAAAACCGGCAGCATTCCTGCCATTATGAGTGCCAAACTGATCGGCATTAATAGTGCTGTAATAGCCCTCAACACCTGTTGTCAGATTAATATCGAGTTGTTTGAGCTTGCGGTGAAAGTTGTAGGAGCCATAATAGAGACGCGAAGTCGAGGTATCATCTGAGCTGTTAATTGTGTGAGTTCTGTAGAAACGCCCTTTGAAACTGTGTTTGTAGTTTTTGTTATCAAAATAAGTGATATGAGGGTCAATACTTAGAGGCATATTCATGTAACGGCCCCCGGTTCGGGGAAGATACATTTTTCTGCCTGTATCCTGCCAAACGAAGAAGTATTCTCCCTGATCGAGCGAAAAGTTACCGTTAAGGCCAATTGTTAGCCCTTCAACGGTTGGCGGGCGATACCTTGTTTTGAAATTGAAACGGCCAAAGTTGGTCTTGGAATTTTGAAGGTAGCCTTTATCGTATTGGTAAGAACCACCGAGAACCACATCAAAATGGTTGAAGCGTTGCCTGTAAGCCAATCGGGTACCACCGAAAATAGGCCGTCTATCCCACCATTTGGCATTTTCTACCGGTGGGTTTCCGTAAAGCCCTCCGTATAAAACAATCTTTCTATAGGGCTCGTTACTTGGGTTGGCAGTCCTGACATTGATGATGCCGTTCATAGCAGATGAGCCGTAAAGGGCAGATGAAGCTCCTTTAATCACTTCCACTTGCTGAATGTTTTCCAATGGCAGCGATTTCCACATGATGATCCCGTTGTCCGGCCTAAGAAGCGGTAACCCGTCAAGAAGCATCAGAACCCGGCTGCCGGAGCCCGCTTGGTAGCCACTGCCACCGCGGATACTGATTTGTTCACCCATCATGGATACCCCTGACACTTTTTCCAGCGCCTCATCCATAGAAGTAGCGTTACTGTTTTCTATAAAATCCGGCTTGAGCACCTCCATTGAAACCGTTTCCTCCGCCAAATCCTTTTCGTACTTACTACCCGTCACGACAACCGTTGACATTTCCTGAGCTTTTTCCTTGAGGCTTGTATTGAGGGTTTTTGTTTTGCCTGCCTCAAGATCAACTTGACGGGTTTTTTCAGAATAGCCGATAAAGCTGAATGAAATGCTGTACTCCCCCGGATCAAGTCTTAACTTGAATTCTCCATCCAGGTTGGTTGTTGTGCCATTATTTTTATTGGCAACAACGTTCACACCAATCAAAGCCTCTTTGGATTGATGAGCGGTTACAGTGCCTTTTAAAACTGCTTTTTGGGCTTGAATTTGCAGCGTAACAACCGAAAGACAAATCATTGATATTATTGAGAAAAGAGTCTTCATGTCTATTTAAAACTTAATTAGTATGAAGGATGGTGAGCATCTGCATCGGCTTAGGTCAAAGGTACTTCATTATTGGATTTTGAATGAATTGTGGACGAAGAAATGATGACAAAAACCTGAAAGGTTGTGCCTGTTAAGCTTGATTGACAGATTGCAATGAAAGTTAATGAGGAAATACGATGTTATCACTAAACTCTTTCACAAATTAACAAAGCAAGAAAATGTATTAGAAGGGCCAATAAGTTAGAACTCAATTAACGTCATCACAAACCTATTTGATGTAATAGACGTGTGGCTAACTGGCTATGCTATTGCATGAGATGGGATTATACCGTCCATCTCAAGGGACAGGTAAAGAATGTCACCATTTGGGTTATTCCTTATAATAGTCCAATGGCTTGATAATTTGGGATATATCGTAGGAAGAAGTCAAAATTTAAAACTCCATTTTAAACTGAAGCGTATAGTTTCGCGGCTCTCCATAAAGTCCCGGGCGAATGGTGTAATTATCGTTTAGCACATTTTTGACAATAAAGGTGCCTTTTACATTATCAGTAATTTGATACCCGAGCCGTACGTTGAGTTTCTTATCCCATTGGCCATCCCTGTTTTTGCGGTATTCTTTAAGCCCGCTGAAAGCTTTTGTATTATCTATGACTGAACCTTCAAAACCCACAAAGCGATCCACAAAAGGTTTGTCGATATTTTTCATAAAGCTGTTAAACTGGATGCCAGCGCCTACAGAGAATTTTTGGATTTGAGACTCAACATCAACTTTTAATGTGTGACGATATCTGTATTTTAAAAAGTTATCATCAGAGGATGAATAGCTTTTATATGTATTTTCTGTACCAATTTGTTCACCATTTTTATCGTATAGTTGAAGTGTATCATTCCAGTTGAGTGACCGGGGCTCAATGTAAGTATAGCCGGCAAGGAGGGTTGTGGGCGCTCCTAAGATTTCCCCTTTGCCCATAAGTGTCAACTCACCACCTAATATACGTGTATTACCAACATTTTGCGAGGAAAACCCGAGCCCGAATAATGGATCAGTTTGGTTATTACCGAATTGACCAAAAGTGAACTCCATCATGTTATCGTATTGATTGATGAAGCCGGCCAGGTCTGCGTAACCTTGCCAACCGGCAAATTGAACACCTTGCTTAACGCCTATTTCGGCACTCCATCCGGTTTCTGATTCGAGCTCAGGATTGGGATAAATAGCCACATCACCTCCTATATTGGTGCTCACGAATTTTTCAGCAATAGTTGGGAAACGGTATCCTTGCCCAAATGAGGCACGCATATACGTTTCCTCAAAGAGCTGATAATTAGCTCCGAAACGGATAACAGGTTTAGCCGGTGTGGTAATATCTGTTCCCAGCAAACCATTTATTAACTTCAATTCGCTGTCCGTGCGGAAGGTATCGATCTGAAAATACTCCAACCGGAGGCCGAGTGAGAGGTTTAGACGGGTAAAAAACTTTTTGTCTGTCTGGAAGAAAACAGCTGCATTGCTCCCGGTATGGGAGCCCACCAATGATTCCTCATCCGCTACTCCTTTTGGAGGGCCAACATCGGAATAATATCCTGAAGCACCTGTTATTATGTTGACACCGCTCTTGTCCAACGTTTTTTGAAAGGAGAATTGCCCGTAATATTGGTTATTACGGGATCCTTGGTTCGTATTATCCTTATTGGTGGTATTAAAGTAGCGGAGGTTTACGTTGTAACGATGGCCCTTGGGGGCAATATAAGTCAAGTGCGGATCAACACGGGCTTTGACTGTTTTAAGATTGGAGACGGAATTTGGAAATGGCCGGTACCCCATACTGTCTATACCATTCCATACGAACCAGTTCTCTGTCCAACTTCTATAAAGATTTGCATTGACGCCAAGTGAAAGCCCTTTGAATTTACGCGGACGATACCTTGTTTTAAAATTCAAGCGCCCCAGTTGTCTGCTACTTTTTTCTTTAAACCCTTTATTGCCATTGTAATTACCTCCTATAACAAAATCGAACCTGTTCAACTTGCGCCTGTGAACGAATCGTGTGCCCCCGAAAATTGGCTGCCCTTCATAAGCGTTCACACCGGGTTGAAACCAATCATTACCTGTAAATTTCATGCCATCGTTCCACCATTTTAAATCCTGATCAGGCGGATTCCCATAAGCGCCTATCCAGGAAACGATCTTTGTATAGGCTGTATCACCGGGCCATTGTGTTCTGATGTTAATAACACCATTTAGGGCTGAGGAGCCATACAGTGCTGAAGCAGCGCCCTTAATAACTTCGATTTGTTTAACGTTTTCAACGGGAATAAGGTCCCATTTGACATCTGCCGCATGAGCTGTCATCAACGGCACTCCGTCAGTGAGCAATAGAACGCGGCTACCTGCGCCATAGGACCAACCACTTCCGCCACGAATATTGGCCTGGCCTTCTGTAATCGTAACGCCGGGGACTTTTTGCATGGCCTCTTCTGCATCGATTGAGTTTGAGTTTTCAATTTGCTCAGATTCGAGCACATCCATCGATACAGTTTCTTCGCTCAGCTTTTTCTTGTATTTGGATGCGCTTACCACAACGGTATTCAACTGTTCTGTTTCCTCTGATAGTGCGATATCGAGCGTTTTTCTTTCCTCTTCTTGCACGGAAACTCGCTTGTTTGTGGTTTTATACCCTATGTACTTGAAAGTGATGTTGTGACTGCCGGGTGATAGGTTAACACTGTACTCCCCATTAAAATCTGTTGTTGTTTTACCACTACCATCAACTAATACATTGACGCCAATGAGTGGCTCACCGGTTTTTTTATCAGCTACTTCACCGGACAATTCTGCTTTTTGAGCCATAGAAGGCAGCGAGAAGAATAAGATGACGATCAGCAAAACGTGCGACAAGGACATAGAAGACAGCTTTTCTGTTGTATGACAATTTCCCAATCGCTACCAAATATAAATTTTTCCAGTAAAAACAGGTTAATAACTGTTCAATACACGGGTATGAAATGAGGGGATTTGCATAAAATTTATATCTTTGAAAAGGTAGCGTTAATCATCCGGTAAAAAACTTATTCATGCAACGTAGGAACTCCTTTTATGTCACCCTCATGGTTTTATTGACGTTACCAATTTATTCTATTGGTCAATGTCCAAATATTTGTCAAATTGACAGTGCCAGCTTAGGTCCTTCCATTACACCCGAGGGCGGAATTTCACCGGATACGTTACCTCCGGCAGTAGCTTATAATTCATATACCTCCAATGTGACATTTTTTATTCCCCTTGAAATGAATACCCAATTTGGGAATGCTACAGTTACCAAATTAAAGATCAAGAAGATTATTGGGCTTCCGATTGGTTTGAAGTGGGAGTGCGATCATAGCAATTGTGAATATCAACCTCAGTCGAACCCCCCTTCATCACAATACGGTTGTGTTCGTATTTGCGGTACGCCAACTGTTTCCGAGGGCTTTTATCCAATAACGGTCATTGCAGATGGAACAGGTGAAGTGTCCGGGATATCCAGAACCCGGGAAGTCACTTATAATACCGGCATCCGTATATTGCCGGATACCACAAGCGGTGGCGCTTGTGATTATGCTCCGCAGTCGGGTTGTGCGCCTTTAGACGTTGCTTTTGAGACGAACTTTCCGAGCAATGGGAATAATGGCTACACTTATGATTGGGATTTTGGCAATGGCTTGCAAAGCAATGTAGAGTCCCCTCAACCTCCTGTATACAATCAACCCGGCCCATACGAGTTTACCTGCGGTGTAACCATCGATACCTCCTCTGTTTATATATTGTCTAATGTTACAATTTTAGAAGCTGGTGCTGGTGATGTAAATTGTAATCCTTTAGGGCCAGAAGGGGATTATTATATTAAAATCACCTCTCCAAGTGGCTTTTCATGGACATCATCAACTATAGACAACACCGATCCTCCTGTAAGCTGGCAACCTAAACCCGATAGTCAATTTGATTTATCGAATCAAACATATACAATTGAAGTAAAGGAAGCGGATAATGGTATATGTGGCAATGATGATGATTTGGGCGCTACTAATTTTAATGGCCATCAATCAGGCATTGATACAATGACAACAAGTGGTGGTTCCGATGGATTGGCAAAAGTTGAAATTGATATACAACATCCAATTATAAAGTTTGCAGACACCTCTTCAATCAATGTTTTCGAAAATCCAAATATTGATTCTTTAAAAATTCTAAGTGGTACTGACACCATTTGCAAAGGGGACTCTGCCCTTTTGAGCATTAGCACCAATGCTCCCTTTATCGACTGG
>PXTV01000133.1 GCA_003022985.1 Bacteroidetes bacterium SW_11_45_7
TTTACACTATAGCATCCGCCAATCCAACCAAGGGGCGCCTGATATTTTCAAATTGAATGGTATTGGTGTTTCTGGCGATGCCTCTTTTGTCTATACTTACAGGGATCGTTTGCGCATAAGATTAACAGCACGGGATGTGGGCTTTATCAAATGGCAAAATGAAACCAAATACTACAGGGAGGACACGTCAGTTTTGTTCAAAGGTGTGAATGTGCCAAATATCCTGAAGGGAGAGAGCCGGTTCGGTGAGAACCTTGCTGATTCGTTGGCAAACGAGTTCGATCCGTTTGTTGACAATAGAAGTTATAAGACACGGCTTCCGGCCGCATTTGAAGCATCTGTAGCAGGCACATTCCCGGATGGCTCATTAACTGTCATGCCCGGCTTTCGCTATCGGCTTTTGCCCGGCTATCAACCTCATTTTTTCCTCAAGGGGAGCTATTATTTGCCCGGTGCATGGGGCATTTCGTTATATGGCTCCTATGGGGGTTATGGTTCTTACAATGCAGGAATTGAAGTGGTCAAGCGATTCGGCCCTTTTCAAGCCACGCTCGGCAGTTATAGCTTGCAAGGGTTCATTGCGCCAGAAACAGCATCCGGTGCTTCCCTGTTTGTGAGATTAGGCTATTCATTCTGAAATTGACCGCTTTTGATTTCTTGCAAGTTCCTGTTCTATAAAAATTTCCCCAATACCTCTCCTTCTTCTTATCTTTGCATCATATGACAAGGAATCCATCCGTAGCATTTTACACACTTGGCTGCAAGCTCAACTTTTCCGAAACCTCAGCGATTGCCCGCCAATTTGAAGAGAACGGCTATCAAAAGAAATCGTTTGAGGATGGGGCTGATGTGTACGTGATCAACACCTGTTCCGTCACTGATAACGCTGACCGGAAGTGCGGCAAGCTCGTACGCCAGGCCCTCAAGAAGCGAGAGGATGCTAAGGTGGTTGTGATCGGCTGCTATGCCCAGCTAAGGCCCGATGAAATTGCCGGCATGCCCGGGGTGGATAAAAGTTCAAGGTGCTCGATTACATCAACGATCTGCAAGAGCAACCTGTGACTGATAAAGCTCTTGTTTATGCGTCATCCATCGATGAGGTTGATTTCTACGTTGACGCCTACTCCTATGGTGACCGTACCCGCACCTTTCTCAAGGTTCAGGATGGTTGTGATTACGGTTGTGCTTTCTGTACTATTCCCATGGCCCGCGGCAACAGCCGCTCAGATACTGTAGATAATGTTGTTGAACAGGCTGAAAATATTGCTGCCAGCGAAGTGCGTGAGGTTGTGCTTACCGGAGTGAATATAGGTGATTTTGGCAAAGGCAACAGTGGCGGTCGCAAGAAACAAGAGCAGTTCATCGACCTGATCCGCGCGTTGGATGACGTAGAGGGCATTGAAAGATACCGGATTTCATCTATCGAGCCCAACCTCCTTACCAACGAGATCATCGAGTTTGTAGCGCAGTCGAAGCGGTTTGTGCCTCACTTTCACGTACCGCTGCAATCCGGCTCCAACAAGATGCTCAACAAGATGCGCAGGCGTTATTTGCGCGAGCTCTATGCCGATCGTGTTGATGCCATCAAAACCCACATGCCGGACTGTTGCATTGGTGTTGATGTCATCGTGGGCTTTCCGGGTGAAACAGAAGAGGATTTTCTCGCGACCTACAACTTCCTCAATGAGCTGGATGTCTCGTACTTACACGTTTTTACTTACTCCGAACGCCCCGGAACGGCAGCTGCCGGGATGGGTGGTCCTGTACCCAACGAGGTGCGAAAAGAGCGTACACGAATGCTGCGCGGTTTGTCTGCTAAGAAAAGGCGCTATTTTTACGACCAGCACATCGGTTCGCAACGGCAAGTGCTGATGGAAAGCGAAAACAAGGATGGCTGGCTCCATGGCTTCACCGAGAACTACGTCAAAGTGCGCTTTCCTTATGACGCTGCCCTGATCAACCAAACGCGCCAGGTGACGCTCCAACAGATAGCAGACGATGGCAATGTGGATATTGTTATGACCGATGAGCAGATCCCCGCTTAATTCCTCGCCATTCAATTAGGGACGATTGGATAATGGTATTGAGTGGGGATAAGGTGCTTACACCTACCTATCGGGCAGAATTTGGCGTCTTTACCGGAAGCTTACCGTAATACGCATGCCCAAACCTTTAGGGGCGATGCTTACGTGCTCAAAGAGCTCAGGCATTTGGGAAGATGCATGATTGCTGTGAATAGCGTACATGATACCATCGAAAACCAACAAATAACTACCCTGTACGATAATGGCCTTGCCAAACCCCGACAGAATATTGTTGTAATGATCGACATTTTTGGAAAGTTCGTTCATATAAAGACCGCCCATGATGTAGCCAACATCAATACCGGCATTGACCATATATGTGATTTCCGTACTCTTTTGGCTTTGCGTAAGGTCGTAAAGGGAGGGGATGTCATCGTTTGACGATGTTGATCCAAGATAGCCGGGAATGGCAATACCCAGATTCGTCAAATTCCATAGGGCGTTCATCCCGTGGAAGTATTGGAGGTCGCCTTTTGTTGTAAAATAGCCGGCAGTTCCTACACCAATATTAACTACAGCCCAGCTTCCAAGCGATATCATGCCGTTGCGCGATATCTCGTTCATGCGTTGATTATAGGTTTGTCGTTCTTGATCCTTTTGGGCACTGAGAGTTAACGATAGAAATACAACAGGTAGTAACAGAAGGAGCCGTTTCATCATCAGTTGATTTTTATTGCAACCAAATTAAAAAAATCAGAAGGTAAAGATGCGCAACTCTCCATCAAAAGTTGATTGGAAATGCAGCTAAAAAGGTCTTCCATAAATAAGCGTCAGTACTCGTAATAGAGCTTATTCCTGTGCAACCGGGTAGAAAATTCTTGTAACACTGCTTTGAGTTTGTTTTTGATCGGTTTGCTTTTCGTCACTTTTGCTGTATCAAGCCTTTCTTGAAGCAACGGATTTTGCTTGATATTGTACAGGTATGTAACCTTTTGCCCATCATGAGCCAAAAGAATGGGATGATCGATCATTGGTAGTAATTGTAATGCCGCTGGACTGCATAACCATCGCTGGACGTATCAAAAACCGAATGACCAAGCGCGTAAAACGGTTTAGGATACCCTGAACAATCTAGCACGGTTGGCAAAATGTCGATATGTTGAACGGTTCGGCCTGTATCGCGCAGTTTGTCAAGCCCATGATTAGATGATGACAGCTGTATCGAACAGTAAGCCGTAAGCAAAAGTGCTGGCGGGTTGCCCCCGTGAAAATTGATCGAAGAAGCTAAAATTGGCAATTAAGAATAGGAGACGTGGAATGGTAAAGAAAAGATAAACCAAAAGGAGTTTTCTTATAAGCTTGTCAATATTGCGAGAAAGGATTAGCACTGCCTCAGGAATGTTTTTAGTGGCTATGAAGAACTTCTTGATAATTGGTAGTCATTATGGAAATGCAACCTATCAAATGTTGCCTTAAGATCAAAACTTGGGGTGTTTGATCAGCGATTTATAAGTGCTGAGTAATCTGTGCTGTGAGACACCCAAATGAAACAAGCTGTAAACGATCAAGTTGGCCAGGTTAACACGCAACCAGCTATTGTCCTCGTATTTGCGCGCTGACACGATCACATCCCTGGGAATGATGGTAAAGGGGGCGGCTTTTTGTGAACGCATGATGAACTCGAAGTCTTCCATGATGATATAATCGTCCCGGAAGCCCCCTACCTGATCGAATAACTGTCTTGTAATAAAGAGTGTTTGATCGCCACCGCGCGTGATCGTTTTATCGAAACGAGTGAAGAAGGAATTCACTTTTAACATGCCCCTGTAGCGGTCAAACCGAAAGCGGAAGCAGCCATGCGGATAACCCTTCTCTATTGCCTGTTGGATGTCCGTAACATACGTGGAAGGGGGCCGGGCATCTGCATGCACAAAATAGAGAATATTTCCTGAAGTGGCTTTTGCTCCTTCATTCATTTGCCTGGCACGGCTTTTTACGCCTGGCTGTAATACCATGGCATCCGCTTGCTCTGCTTCATTTACGGTTTGGTCGGCACTGTCACCATCCACCACCACAACCTCATGCACCTCATTGGCTCCATGATGCCAAAGGTGACGCACTAAAGGGCCAATGTTGTCTTCCTCATTGTAAGTGGGGATGATGATGCTCAACTCCATGTCTTCACATTTCATGTACAAAGGTCGCCAATTGCTCATGAAGGAGGCACTATTTCTGGAAAGCAGTAAGTCCTTATTGGGTCAAGAGAGGATTTTCCTTTCTCAATAGGAGAGGGGTTCA
>PXTV01000134.1:0-3324 GCA_003022985.1 Bacteroidetes bacterium SW_11_45_7
TATCATTCTATCCCTTGATTCCAATACGATGGCAGCATTCATCACCTATCGTTGCTATCTTTGTACCATTCGCATTTCCATAACCTGGTTATTTGCCATTGTAATGGTCATCACCGAACGCGCTATCCTTGTTTAAACTCTTTGCCTGCATTCGGAAGGAATACCTCAACCTCTCACGCGATAAGGGCGGGCTTGCGGTCCTCTTTTTAATGCCGGTTGCGCTTATTACCATCATGGCCTGGGTGCAGCACGCCCCCTTCCGCGATTACCAGGAAACCAATATCCCCCTTCTGCTGGTCAACAACGACCAGGATACGTTGGGGACAGTCATCGAAAAGGGCTTACAACGTTCCAACATATTCCAGCTTCAGCAAAGCCCGGACGGTGAGCCCATCAGTGCCAAAATGGCCCGCGACAAAGTGAGTGATGGCACATACCCCATAGGCATCATCATACCAGAAGGTGCCACAGCGGCCCTTGATAGCAATGCGCGCCATATCCTCCGCAGCGCTCTCAGCGATATGGGCTTAAAGCCTAAAACAGATGATCGCAAAAACCCAATCGGGATTGTTGAAGTGGAAATTCTGCTTGATCCCGCAACAAAGAAGTCGTTTCAGAATACGCTTGTCAGCGCCATGGAAAAGTACGTTGCCAAAATTGAGCAACGGTTTTTGCTCCAGGCCCTCTCGGGTGAACTTGCTTCTTTGATCCCCCAACTGGAAGACCAAGGGGAGCTGGATATTGAGCAACTGGAGCTCGTCCGTTTTAAGCAAACTTATGCTTCATCAAAAAAAGAGGTAGCGGATCTGGAAGCGAATTCCGTGCAACACAATGTGCCGGCCTGGACACTTTTCGGCATGTTTTTTATCGTGATACCACTGGCCGGCAGTATGATCAAAGAGCGCGATGACGGCAGTGTGCAACGCCTCCAAACCATGCCCGTCCCTTTTGTGACAGTGCTCGGGGGCAAGATCGGGCTGTATCTGCTCGTCTGTATGCTTCAATTCGCGCTGATGATCGCTGTCGGGTTTGGGCTGTTACCTCAACTCGGTCTTCCCATGCTCGAGGTGAGCGGTTCCTGGCTGGCTTTGGTGAGCATTGCTCTGGTTGCTGCTTTAGCTGCTGTTGGGTACGGCATTATGGTGGGCACCTTATTCCGCACGCATGCCCAGGCCACAACCTTTGGCTCTGTGTCGGTTGTGATCCTTGCCTCGATAGGGGGCATTTGGGTGCCCATGTACGTGATGCCCGATACTCTTCAAACACTTGGCCTGATCTCACCCCTGGGCTGGGGCATGAGCGCTTTTAACGATATTTTTCTCCGGGGAAGCAGCAGTTGGCAAGTGCTTCCTGAGGCCATGAGCTTGTTGCTTTTCTTTTTGGCTACGTTAATCGTGGCATTGGCCTATCAAAAAGTCACGACAAGGATGTAGATAGATAAAAAAATAAGCTTCCTACTCTATATACGGTAAATGGAAGTAAGGACCTTGAAAAGAATCAAACCCTTTCGGCTTCATGTTGTTATATTCCTTAATCATTAACAGTAATTTTACCCACGCTTAAGAGGAGGTTTATTCTTGCGATCAACGACCAAACAGCAATCGAGCAATTCTGAACAAGGGACATTAAGTGCACGTGCTGAAGTTCCCGTCCGCTTCAGCGATGTGGACTCCCTGCATGTTGTATGGCACGGCCATTACGTCAAGTTTTTGGAGGACGGCCGCGAAGTATTTGGCACGAAGTACGATCTGCATTATCTCGATGTCTACGAAAACGGCCTTGTAACGCCCGTCACCAACATGAATGTAGATTTTAAGCTACCCTTGCAATACGGGGAGTCAGCTATTATCGACACGTATTACATCGATACTGAGGCGGC
Source organism: Bacteroidetes bacterium SW_11_45_7 (assembly GCA_003022985.1). Classification (GTDB taxonomy): domain Bacteria; phylum Bacteroidota; class Bacteroidia; order Chitinophagales; family SW-11-45-7; genus SW-11-45-7. The sequence continues at coordinate 1,880 of PXTV01000134.1, forward strand.
CAAAATTTACTTTGAATACGAAATTTACCGTAGCAAGGATCACCGTCTTGCAGCCACCGGTTTCACCGAACAGGTGTTTCTCGATACCGAAGGCGAGCTACAGTTAGCTGTGCCACCCTATTTTCAGGATTGGAAAAAGAAGTGGGGGCTTTGTTGAGCCAATCAGAATACCAGCGAAATGATCAACCCGTATTTGTTACCGGGCACCAGATGATAACATCGCTGGGCTTTACGATCGATGAGCATATTGACAGCTTGCGGCAAAGTGAGACAGGAATTCGTTGGGTGGAAGACCCTGAGCTTCTACCTGAACCGTGTTACGTTTCGCTGGTCGATCAAGAAAAACTTACCGACCGCTTTGCGCAACGGATCGATTCCGGGGTATCTTATACCCGGCTCGAAAAAATGGCGCTGCTTTCCATCCATGATGCTCTTACAGCGAGCGGCATCGATCTTGCTTCATCATCCACAATTTTTCTCTTTGCCACCACAAAGGGCAATATCGATTTGCTCGGAGCGGATCAAAAGGAGCATTTTGGCGAGAAACGGGCTTATCTGTGGGAAACGGCCCGCGTCATCAAGGATCATTTTAGCAACCCCAACCGGGCTATAACGGTTTCCAATGCCTGCGTATCGGGTGTGCTTGCCATTAACACAGCCGCTGAGCTCCTTCGAATGGGCTATTACCGCCACGCTGTTGTGCTGGGTGCGGATATTATTTCGTCTTTTACTGCTTTGGGCTTTCAATCGTTTAAGGCCATTGGCACAACACCCTGCCGCCCTTTTGACAGCCAGCGCGATGGCTTGACCTTGGGCGAGGGAGCCGGTACAATGATTCTTACTACAGACGAGCACCTGGCGGGAACTAATGGCCGGGAACCGCTGGTTTCAGTTGCAGGCGGTGGTTCAAGTAACGATGCCAACCCCATCTCCGGCCCGTCAAGAACAGGCGAGGAATTAAATTTTGCCATAAAGAAAGCCCTTGACGAAGCTGGATTAACCGCTAATGATATCGATCATCTATCGGCCCACGGCACGGCCACCGAATACAATGACGAGATGGAATCGAAAGCTTTCACTTTGGCCGGTTTGCAAGAGGTACCCACAAACAGCCTAAAGGGCTATTTTGGGCACACGCTTGGGGCAGCCGGGATCATTGAATCGGTTGGGCTTTTAGCGTCAATGTATAACCGTGAAATTTACGCAACCAAGGGCTATCAAAACCTCGGTGTACCCAAAAACATTAACATTGTCGATCGTTACCGGCAACAATCGTTGCGCAATTGCCTGAAATCGGGGTCCGGGTTTGGCGGATCCAATGCAACTGTTGTATTCAAAGCTCATGACTGATCAACACATCATCACAGGTTATTGTCTTGTGCGCCATGGCCGGATGGTTCGCAATGATGAGGTTGTGTTCCAGCATGACGCCTCCGGCCTTGCAC
>PXTV01000134.1:3353-4463 GCA_003022985.1 Bacteroidetes bacterium SW_11_45_7
CCAAAGAGGCCTATCGGCACTTGGATGTCAACTACGGGAAATTTCACAGGATGGACCGGTTGTGTCAACTCGGCATGATCACAGCAGAAGGGCTTTTGCAAAATCGCTCCCTGTCGAACGATTACGAGTCGCCCAAAATGGGTCTTGTCCTTGCCAATGCAGCGTCTTCCCTTGATACGGACAGAAAACACCAGGCCACAATACAAGATCACGACAACTATATCCCGAGCCCATCTGTTTTTGTGTATACATTGCCGAATATTGTAGCCGGTGAAATCAGCATACGCAATGGCTTTCGTGGTGAAAATGCGTTTTTTATATTCGATGAGTACGAGCCGGCATTTTTAGCTGATTATACGAACCGCTTATTGACAACCGGTAAACTCGATGCCTGTGTCACGGGTTGGGTAGAGCTTGATGGCAATCATTACGATTCTTTTCTTTATCTGGTAGAGCGAGAGGGGCAAAAAAGCTCTTTGCAGTGGCAGAAGGATCATCAAAGCAGCCTTTTGACACAACTTTATCAACAACGATAATAAAAAGAAAGCACCATGAGTGACAAGGAAAGCGAACAGGAGCAGTTAATTCCCAAGTTGACAGATGAGATCATTAATCATTTGAATCTTGACGATTTGTCAAAGGAGGATGTTGGCCCTGATGACGAATTGTTCGGTGACGCCTGGGGGCTCGATTCCATCGATGCGCTGGAATTGATCGTGCTCCTTGAACAGAACTACGGCATCAAGATCGACAACCCGAAGGAGGGGAAAGAGATTTTTCAGTCCGTTCGTACATTAGCACAATACATTATCGACCACCAAAAGTAGGGCAAGAAGATGCCTGAGAAGATATATATTACCGGTTCGGGCATTGTATCGTCCATAGGATGGGATGTTGAAGAAACCTGGCAGTCTCTATATCAGGGCAGGAGTGGCGTTGGCCCCATCACTTATCTTGCCACTAACCACAAAGGCGCATTACCTGCTGCTGAGGTCCCGGCAACAGATCGGGCATTAACGGATCAACTACCCAATTGCCCCTCCCGAGCACTTACACGTACGTCACTTCTCGGTATGATTGCTGCTCAACAAGCATTGGGAAATCCTTGCT
>PXTV01000135.1:0-9653 GCA_003022985.1 Bacteroidetes bacterium SW_11_45_7
GGGATTCAAAACAAAAAATCACAGGCAGCGATGAAATCAAGGTTTACAATCTCATGATAGATAATAGCAGATCATCCTTTCCTCAAATTGTGTTAGACGCCAATGTGGAAGTTAGCAATGAGCTCGCCTTAACAGATGGCAATGTCAAAACCGGTGAGGACACGCTTTCCCTAACCAATACAGATGCCTCGGGTTTGACGAACTACAGCGCCCAAAGCCATATAGTGGGCTACTTCAAGCGGCACATCACCAGCAATACTTCCGAATATGTATTCCCCGTGGGAGAAGGGGAAGATTCTGCGTATTACCAGGCAGCTATCGTCAACAGGGGAATGACCTCAGTCAACCATATTGTAGTGAAATTTATGCCGAAACTCAAACGTCACAGTGACAGCTTAATCAATGTTGCCAACGGTGAATTTACATACAAACGACTCTGCAATGAGGGCATGTGGTTAATTGAGCCCGATCAGCAGCCAGCTGCTACCGAGACCTACGATCTGAAATTGTGGATCGACAACATAAGCGGCTTAAAAAATAACCTCTTCGGCATTATGAAACGCCCGAAAGGGGGTTCTGCTTCCGACTGGCGTCAAGCCGGTACACTGACTAGCCCCGGTGGTAAAGGCCGGCAAGTGGAAGACGGCTATGCCCTGGCTAAATTTTGTACCAGTTTTTCAGAAGCTGGCACGGGCGATGGTGATGGCACGTCACAACCCATTGAGCTAATTCACTTTAATGCTGAATTGAATGATGGCAAGGTCGATCTCAATTGGACAACAGCAACAGAGATCAATAACGATTATTTCACAATACAGCGCTCAACAAACGGCACAGACTGGCATGATCTTCAACGAGTGGAAGGTGCGGGTAACAGTTCAAGTAAACAAACATATCATGCTGTAGACCATCATCCTCAAGAAGGCGTCTCCTACTACCGCATCAAACAGACGGATTTCAACGGGGAGTTCTCCCATACGGGTATCGAAACGGTCAACTATAAAAATGCGATTGATGAATCTTTGACGATTTACCCAAATCCGAATCGAGGGGTCTTCTCCATCAAGATCCGTTCCGGTGCTTCGCTTTCACAAATGAAATTGTTCAACATTAAAGGGGACATTGTGTACCAAAAGCAACTGGATAGCTCAAAAGGTCATTATAAAAACAGGTTCAATTTTGAGGCCAAACTTTCGCAGGGAATGTATTTCTTGCGGATACAAACTGCCAACGGGCAAACTTATGCGGAAAGGATCCAGGTCAATCAATGAAGAAAAAGGTGAGACAACTTGAGCATGAATTAAGTGAAGCTGCCCGATTATCAATGTGTTAGAAGGAAGTTATTTCGTACTAGTTGCCTCAATTGTAACATGCTTTCTTCTTTCTCTTATCTCCACGTCTTAACCAAGATTCTATTGAGTTGGTATGCTCGAATAGTATTGAGGCCCATTACCACCTACCCGCTTTCTACGCTTAAATACGTAAATGGACGACCGCTTCAAAATCATGGCATGACTTACATGAGCCCGTTTATGCCAAGTATTAGCTTCATAGAATGACACGGTTAGAGGTTCCTGCCAACAATGTGGCTAAAGCCACTGTTATATAGGCTTTTGAACCCTTGGCTGGCAACTTTCCAAAAGTTACCGGAAAAGTGGGCGGTACATGTGGAATCCATAAAGCGGAAAACTTTTGGAAAGTTATTCAAAAATCATTGCCGTTGGCTTCAGCCAACGGTTAACAATCAATTCATGATAGCGGCTTTAGCCGCATTTTTGTACCCACAATTATAGGAACCAGTAGCCGTGTTATTCTATAGTTTCATTTTTTGATTTTCGTAATAAGAATGATTAGTATCGTTTTTACACGTAACAATACGTAGTCTCCTACGTACTTATACTTAATTCCTGTGTGATGCTTTTCTTATTTCATCGAGCAAAAATTTACTGTCATGGCCAATATTAACGCTATAAAAAGACGCTATAATAAATCAAGACCAGGCATCACACTGACCTGCGTGGTGACTATTCTCTTCGGTCTTTTTAACATTTCACCACACTTGGAGGATGATAGTTACAAAAAGGAATGGCCATCGATAAAAGCGATGGCGATGGCACATCACAACCTATTGAGCTCATCGATTTCAGTGCTGAGGCGAATCAGGGCAAGGTCCATCTCAACCGGACTACGGGCCCGGAAATCAATAACGACTATTTCACAATACAGCGCTCAACAAACGGCCGGGATTGCCGGATTGCAAACTGCCAATGGGCAATCGTATACGGAAAAGATTCAGGTTAATTCTGCATAAAAAAACCTAAGTAAAACCACTAGCGATTCTAAGTAACATTACGAAAAAAAGTACGTATTAATACTGAGTCTATAAATGGAGGCATCTACTAAAAAACACCATGTTGCCAAAGAAAACATATATTCTTCTATCCATCATTTGCCTATTAGTGGGTGAACCGTCTACACTTGTAGCCGGGACGGTTACATCAACTCAAACAGGCGACTGGGGAAATCAAAGCACATGGGATTGTAGTTGCACACCCGCTGATTCGGATGATGTTGTCATCGATTCCGGGCATACGGTAACGCTTTCAAGTAATGAACAAGTAGCATGCCTTACGATTAAAGATGATGCTGTATTGGATGATGGCAGCAATGACTTGGAGGTGACAAGTAATTTTACATTAGATGGCACATATACGACAATGGTGATGTATTAACCAATAAGGGAAAATTTACTTCTGTTGGTAATATCCAGGCGGGAGGCGCCTCCACGAAATGGGTGAATGACACCGGTTCTTATCTGAAAGTAGGCGGCCAGCCTGTAAATGGCGGTATCCTCGAAGCTTCAGCAAAGAACAATACTGTGGTATATTACAAAGGCAATGCCGATGTTAAAACCCCGTCCTCCAACACCTATTACAATCTGAAACTGGCGTGTTACAGCACTTGCAAGTTGCAAGACAACCTCACCATCGATGGCAACCTGACAATTACCGCCAAATTCAAATCCAACGGTTACAATATCACCCTCAGGGGAGACTGGACAAATACGGGCAGTTTTCAAGAATGGTCAGATAAGGTAGTTTTTGACGGCAGCAACGATCAAACCATTACCAATGCCAAAGGAGAAAAATTTTATGATGTAAAAGTTGATAAGTCCGCAGGAACGCTCATTCTCAAGGATCAAACAACTGTTGCCAATACGCTTACGATGGCTCAGGGTGATATCAACACTGAAGACAATAAACTAATATTGGGCACAAGCCCCGGAAATGCAGGCAGTCTTTCCCATACGTCCGGCACCATCAACGGAAAGTTTAAACGCTGGATTAACAGTACATCAACCTATTTGTTCCCGGTTGGCACTTCATCGCATTACCGGCCGGCTTCCCTCACTTTTCACAACACCTTGACCAGTGGTTCGCTGATTGCACAGTTTGTGAGTGACAACCCGGCTGAAGCAGGTCTGCCTTTGGAAGACGGAACGGATTCCGTCTATACCACTTTTGCGGAAGGATACTGGAAGCTCGAGCCGGCCAATGATCTATCATGCGATGATTATGATATCGATTTAACAGGGAACGGCTTCAATAGCTTAGATATCAATAGCTCCACCCGTTTACTAACCCGTTCCTCATCTTCAGATAACTGGTCTGCTGAGGGGAGTCACGTAAGCGCAAGCGGCTCAACGGCTACACGCAACGGAATCACAAGTGATTTTCCAAAGGAACATGCATTTGGCGACACCACTGACTGCGATGGGCCTCAAACGTCTGCTATCCGGGGGCCGGATGATGTTTGTGCTGATGAAGGTGGTGTAGAATATTCCGTGAATGATCATACGGGCTACAGTTATAGCTGGAATGTTGATGGCGGTACGATCACCGGAGGGAGCGGAACGAACCAAATTACGGTCAATTGGGGCTCAGATGGACAAATAGGGGCAATTGAAGCGGAGATCAGCAATACTTGCAAAACCGCATACCCTGTTGATACCAATGTTCAAATTCATTCTATACCGCCCGCATCAATACAAAATAAAATGAAAGTACCCGAGAATGCTAAAAATGAGCCCTATAAGGTTAGCAACCCCGGAAGCGGCTATACCTACAATTGGCGCGTTAGTGGGGGCACGATCGTCACGGATAACGGTGATGATATAAAAGTTGACTGGGGGGCTGCCGGAACCGGCACACTTGAGGTGACAGCCGATAGCGGGGGATGTCCTTCTTCATCAACAGTAGATACGAACATTACCATATATAAAGTTACAAGGAGTTCAGGCAATAACAGCGATTGGAATCAAGCCAGTACATGGAATTGTGATTGTGTGCCTCGAAGTACTGATAACGTGGCAATAGATTCCGGGCATACAGTGAACCTCACCCAAAGCGAAAAGATTCATAACATCGTCATTGAAGAAGACGCGACACTGAATGACCGGGGTAACATCCTTGAAATAAAGGGCGACTTAACACTTGAAGGAGATTATAATGGCTCCGGCCAATTAACACTTAGCGGTTCGGGCGTCCTTATTGATGGAAGCGGCACATTCAGTAACACGGGGGTAATGAAAATAAAGGGGGGAAATAAGACAATCCTTTCGAATGCTGATCTCGCCAAATCAGGCGGGGAGATCAACCTCACAACCACCATGACTGTCAAGAATCAAGGTACCTTTTCAGCGGGGGGGAAGATTACGGGGGAAAGCAGCAATAGTACCTGGCGACAAATGGATGATGCTACGCTGAAAGCCGGGGATGCGCTGTTGGCCACAGGAACCCTGTTAGCTTCTAGTGCCGGCAATGAGATTCTATATAATGGGGGCTCTTCGCAAACTGTTAAAGCTCCCCATTCAGCTTACTATCACTTAATCCTTTCCAACAGCCAAACAAAAAGCCTGGAAGCCAATACGCAAATCAACGGGGATCTTACAATCAAGGAGAATGCAGAGTTTGATGTTACCACTACTGATTATGAACTATCTGTAGGAGGAAACTGGATCAACAAGAATACCTTCCTGCCACGGAACGGCAAGGTAATACTCAACGGAACGGCTAAGCAAAAAATGAAAACGAGCGCAGAAGAGACTTTCCATAATCTTCAAATCAACAACACGCTCGATCAAGACTCGAGTATTTTACTCACTTCCGGTGCAGATATCAAGATCACGAATGAGCTTACACTCACAGATGGCGTGATCAATGGACGTAAAAATGGGGTCAAGGTAATTATCCCCGATGATGCAACTGTCTCGGGTGCATCTACGGAAAGTTATGTGGTGGGTAAGGTCAGAAAAGGCGGCAATGACGCATTTGAATTTCCAGTAGGCGACCGGGAATTTATGCCCGTGGAAATGACAGCTCCCTCGAGCCCGTCAGATACTTTCACTGCTGAATATTTTCGCAAACCACATGATGAAACCGCTACAGATTCCACGCTCCATAATGTGAGCAAAAAGAATTACTGGGAATTAAACCGGAATGCAGGCTCCAGTGATATCGATGTAACACTCAACTGGCTATCGCGCGATTGGCAGGGAATTGACGATTGCTCATCCAATTCCCTCGTTGTTGCCCACTATAAGGATGGGAATTGGGTGTCAGAGGGTCGTTCAAGTGCTCAATGTGCTGATACCGGCAGCATCACATCCAACACGGTAAGCTCCTTTAGTCCCATGACTGTGGGCTCGGATTCAGATGATGGCAACACGTTGCCGGTTGACCTCTTGCATTTCACGGCTGAAATGGATCAAAACAAAGCAGTCATTAAATGGCAAACAGCTACCGAAACAGCCAATGATCAATTTGTTGTTCAAAAGTCTTTGAATGGTGAACAATTTCAAAATCTCAGCAGGATAGACGGTGCCGGCACGAGTTATGAAACGCAAGAATATATAACCCGGTCAAGGACGAATTAATCTTTCAAACACCTGCCTCAGACCCCGCAGAAAGCAAAATGAGACTTTTGAACCTGAAAGGGGAAGTGGTGCATCAGCAAAACCTCTCAACATCTTCCGGGCACCGCGTTCAAATTCCCTCTATAGTGTCTTCTGGCGTATATATTTTATCGATTACATCCAAAAATGCCCACTACCATACCAAGGTGGTGATTCAGTAAGGGAAAATGCAATCCTGAGGTAGAGTACACGGGAAATTAGACCCGGCTTGTACGAGCGATCTAGCTTATGAGACATCTATTGTAGGGGCTCTGCTCAAAGCTCCATGCAATTCAGGTTCTATGGACTATCCTGAATAGATGTGATGGCATGTTTCAAAATACCATGCAATAAGATACGAGCTAGCCCGAGCCGGGACGTTTCCCGAATACCTGACTGTTTTCGATTGGAGCAGCCATTTCTCGATTCCGGCTTGGCGCTTCGCTTGATCCAAACTGGTTCTATCTGCTTCGCTAAAATCCGGACAGTTCATCCCCTTAACGTCTCAAGAGCACGACAAATAAGCAACCAGGATGCCTCTATCAACAGCTTACGCATTAATTTCAGAATAAAAAGAGTAACATTCACCTCCTGTTTGCGTATGAATAAGAAGCAAATTCGATAGCTATCCTACCAATCATCATAAAAAATCAGATGAATGATGCAAATTAATACTCAATCCCCTCACCAAAAAGATGACATACTTTCTCAGAGCAACCGCTTTGTGAAATGGCAGAGAAATTACATTGTAAACCCTGGTATTTATATATTTATCTTATTCCTGAGTACTTTTCAGGCATCTGCCCTTTCAATCGATGAGACAGTTCAGGATGCAACGTGTGCCGGTAGTTCAGATGGCTCAATTGATATCTCTGTCAGTGGTGGCGTCAAACCTTATACTTACAGTTGGAGCAATGGCGCAGCAACCGAAGACATTACGGGTGTGTCGGCAGGCAGTTATTCGGTCACCGTGACCGATGCCAATGCGAGCACTGTATCGAGTTCATTTACTGTTAATGAGCCAAGTGCCCTATCCTTATCTTTCTCAACCTCCGTTGACACATCAAACGGCCCGGCAACATGTGATGGTGATCCTGCTTCAACCGGCTTTGCTTTTAAGGCTAATCATACCATCAAAACCATGGTGCAGGATAGTGCCACAGTGCGCTCAAGATTTTCGCTGGATGCAACTGCAATTGGCCCCGCCCTTGCTGATTTTAACCAAAACGGCATTAATGATCTGGTGCTTCTCAACAATAAGGACACAATCCAGCTCTGGGATAAATTGGCCGGTCTTCACACAACCATCGACATTAGCGCTGATCCTGCCCATACAGATAAAAGTTTGTTAGCTGTCGGCCATTGGAACGGTTCCGGGTCTTCCATCTTTTATGCTGATGCCGATCTTAAGGAAATTTACAGGGTTAAGCCCGATCAAAGTCCGTCTAAGGTTATAAAGGCCGGCAATGGCACAAATGCAGTATCCGGCATAGCTGATATCGATGGAGATGGTGCTGATGAGTTGGTTTTTGTTGATGCCTCTCAGGAGGTAAGATACATCGATGACGATCAGTCGATTTCGACTACTGCCGTGACAATCGGTTTTAATAACGGAATTGGTATTGGCAGACCTCTTGATTATAATGGCAATGGGAAAGCAAGTATCCCTGCTGTGGGTGGAGGCAATGAAATATTGATGCTTGGGCCGAACGGCAACCGGGAAACAATCCTCTCAGGCACAGCTACTAAAGCCCCGATTGCACCTGTTGACGTGGATTGCGATAACGAGCATGAGCTCATTTTCCGAAACACGAATAACCAACTCCGTTACATTGAAGATGTCAGGGGCACGAACACCGTCAAAACATTTGTTGATGACAATGGCAACCAAGTTGTTGTTGACCAGACAGGGATTATCAATACCGGCTTGAGCAATGCCGATTTCGGAAAAGGATCTGCTTCTGTATCTGTCAGTGGAGGCACTAGTCCTTATAGCTATTCCTGGTCAAATGGTGTGAACGGTCAATCGATCGATGGCATTAATGACGGTTCCTACAGTGTCACAGTAACAGACAGCAATAATTGCTCATCGGTGGATTCAGTGAATGTAGATGCTACAAACTTAAACTGTGTATGGGATGGCAGCGAAAGTACTGACTGGCATACGGGCGCCAATTGGAGTTGTGGCTCTGTTCCCGCATCGTCCGATTCGGTCACCATTCCGGTGGATGTGCCCAACATGCCCCTTATTTCGGATACTGCAAAAAGTGGCGCAATCACCATTGACAGCGGAGCCACGGTATCCTTTTCAGGCTCCGGCTCACCCTTTTTGGCTGTTCATGGCGACCTGGTCAGCAATGGAAGTATCGACTACAGTTCAGGAGAAGTGAAAATGAAAGGGGATTCAAAACAAAAAATCACAGGCAGCGATGAAATCAAGGTTTACAATCTCATGATAGATAATAGCAGATCATCCTTTCCTCAAATTGTGTTAGACGTACGCTTTCCCTAACCAATACAGATGCCTCGGGTCTGACGAACTACAGCGCCCAAAGTCATATAGTGGGTTATTTCAAGCGCCATATCACTAAAAACCGCTCTGAGTATGTGTTCCCTGTTGGTGAGGGGACGCCTTCAACCTATTACCAGGGAGCCATCATCAATCGAGATATGAGCGATGTCAACTGGATTGTCTCCAGGTTTGAACCCTCCTTGGCAAGATACGACAGCAGCAAGCTCGAGGCGAGCACAGGCGAGTTCGATTACAAAAGATTATGTGATGAAGGCATGTGGGTCTTTGAACCGGACCAACAACCCAGTTTCCCGGGTATGTACGATGTGAAGCTTTGGATCGACAACATCGATGGTTTGACAGATAACCTGTTCGGCATTGTAAAACGGCCGAAAGGCGCAGGAGCAAGCGCCTGGGGTACAGGAAACTGCGTGTTGAACAACCCGGGTGGCAAAGGGCGTCTGAAAGAACATGGCTACGCATTATCCTTGATGTGCCAGAGCTTCTCCGAGCAAACCGCTGGTGATGGCGATGGTACATCACAACCTATCAACCTCCTCAATTTCGATGCAAAGCTGAAAGATGGTGACGTTAATCTTAACTGGACAACAGCAAGTGAAGTCAATAATGATTACTTTACCGTGCAGCGCTCCACGAATGGCTATGAATGGAAAGATATTGCCAAAGTGGATGGTGCTGGTAACAGCTCCTCGAGGATGAGCTACAGCGAGGTGGACAATGAGCCTCATCAAGGAATCTCTTATTACCGGCTCAAGCAGACAGACTTAAATGGAGAGGCCACTCATACCGGTATTGTAACGATTCATAACAAGAGCTATGAGAAAACAGACATAACGGTGTATCCAAATCCTTCAAGGGGTCAATTCAACATCGAGATGCGCTCGAATGCGGAATCCATTCGCATGTCACTATACAATATCAATGGCGAATTGCTTTTCAAAAAGGTGCTTGGCAGTTCCAATGGGCATTACGAGGGCTCTTTTAATTTCCGGGATAAATTGTCTTCAGGAGTATACTTTATAAGAATGACGCCTATCGATGGCGAAAACTCCTATACGGAAAAGATCCGGATTAACAGGTAAATAAGCACCCCCGGAAAGGCTTCTGATCCCGGAACAGCATTCGTTCCGGGATTTTCTTTTCAATATAAGGGTAGTGTTTGATGTT